>JBDKUU010001010.1:0-5520 GCA_039679525.1 Phycisphaerales bacterium
GATGTCGTCGGTCCCGAAGAACAGGTTCAGAAGCTCCGCGCCGGCCCCGCTGAAGGTGCTGTGGCCCGAGGTATACTCCGGAAACGCAGGGTTCGGCCACTGCGGCGTCCACTCCGGATCGGCCTGCGTGTCGGGATTGCCGTCCGTGCCGGCCAGGCGAATCGCATCCTCCGGCCGCCACGCCGAGTACGTGTACTTCGCGTCCCAGCAGACGATGCCCGCGTCGGCGAGCGGTTCTCCGTCAGGCACAATCCCGGGAGAAAATGAAAAGGGCCCGCCGTGGATTGAGGCGAGCCCTGAGAAAGCTATGGAAAAGGAGCGGATTACAGGCCGCGACGGCGGCGAACCCAGCCGATGAAGCCGGTGCCGAGGGCGCCGAGCAGGATCGCGCCCGGAGCGGGGACCGCGGCGGGAGTCGGAGGCTCGACGATCTGACCGGCGACGTAGAAGTGATCCAGCGTCGCGTACTGGACGGCCGGCGTCAGCGTGATGCTCGCGATCGGCGAGGTGCTGACGAAGCCGCGGAACGTAGACGGCGTCGCATCGGTGAGCGTTTCCTCGGTAGAGAAACCGTCGGCCAACGCGATGGTCAGGGAGCCCGTGGCCGTGCTGAAGTCCATCGCGGTGAGCCAGAAGTTGCCGCCGACCGCGTACACAGGGTCGCCCGTGAAGGTGATCACGATGGGATCGGCCGGATTGGCCGTCGACATGTTGCTGCCGCCCGAGTACAACATCACGCTGGACGCCGTGGCGATGTCATAGCTGAATCCGTTGACCGGGCCCATGGACAGCGGACTGTCTGGAGTAGCGTTTACGCCGAATGCCGCAAAGTCCTCCAGGTAGTACCCCGACGGGATCGCTCCGACGAACGACGCTTCATCTGTATAGATGGTCGTGCCGGCGAACACGTTCATGCTTGCGACCAGGACCAGACTCGAAACGACGGTGACTCTAGTGAAATTCAGCATCATACCCCCCAACCAAGAAACGTCAAAACGTGGATGAATCGTTGCCCCCAACGGTCTACCCATTATACCTATATCACCGATATTATCAAGATCACGGGGAACAATTCCGCCCACGCGGGACCAGAATCTGCAAGGACGGATAATTCACGCCGCCGCGGGGTCGCAAAGCCGATCCTTATCGGCGGTCAGGTGAAAAAAGCTGTCGCCGCGTTGAGGAGAATCCGCACAGACTCCGCTGGGACGGGTCCCCGGCGTCAGAACGCGAAGATCACGCCGGCCTGGAGCTGAGCCTGCCAGAGGGTGTCGCTGTCGACCTCGATCGTGAGGGACCCGCCCTCGCTTTCGATGAGGGTGTCGCCGCCGCCCAGGAACGTGAAGAGGCCCCGGCCGGCCAGGTACAGGCCGAAGTTCTCGGTGGGAAAGAACCGCACGCCGCCCCCGATGCCGAGCGAGAACCGCGTGAGCGAGTCGGAATCGGGGGCGTCGGGGTCGATCCGCGTGGCCCCGACCGTCGCGACGACGAAGGGCTGCCACGGCTCGTCTGTCAGAAGGATGTACGTGCCGCCGAGATGGTAATAGTCGATGTCGAGGTCGAAGAGCGAGGGGCCGCCGAACAGGCCTTCGTCGGATTGCAGCTCGGTCTCCTGGTGGCTCAGGAAGAACTCCACCTGCTTGTTGTCGCTGACGCGGACGTCGACCATCCCGCCATAACACGCGGCGTCGTCGATGTCGTACTCCTCATCCGTGTCGGCGTCCTTGAGCCCGCCGCTGAAGCCGTAGCCATAGAACGGCGTGAGCTCGATTGCCTTGAGCTCCTGCGCGATTGCCGCCGAGCTCAGCCCGACCGCTGCACACGCCGCCAGCACCATCCATCGTCCGTTCATGCGCCCCCCTTTCGACGAAACTCTCCCTGCGACCATCACGGCAACGCGCCGGCCGGCAAGTCGTCATCCAGCAGCTTGCGGGCCGGACTGTCCGGCGTCAGCCGATAATCCCGCGACCTGGCGTCGACGAATTTCGGCTCCGCCACGATCGAATGCTGATCGAAGCCCCGTTGCCGCGAGAACTGCTCGAATTCCGCGGGTCCGACGACCGTCTGTCCCCAAAGCCAGATCGCGCCCGCCGGCCGACTCCAGAGATTGTAGTCCATCGTCAAGTTGCTCGTCCAATCGCGGCCGTGCAGCCGAAGCAGGCTGTCCGTCGCGTTGCTGAAGATGTTGTACCGCACGACGACGCCCGACGTCGCGGCGATGTTGTCGTAGAACATCAGGTGCCGGCCGTTGCGGTCCGGACGCTGGGCGTGTCCCCAGCCGAAGCCCGCGTCCACGCACGTGTTGTGCTCGAAGAGAATGTTGCTCGTGCGGCTGGTCTCGTTGCGGTTCCAGTACTCGAACGAATACTCGCAGTTCCAGATCACGTTGCGGCGGTAAACGATGTTCTCCTGCACGTTCGTGCCGTCGCCCTGGTTGGTCAGGGCCGCGTCGTAGATCTCCCACAGCCGGCAGCCCTCCACGAGGCAGTCGCGTGCGCTCGCCCAGAACTCGACGCCGTTGCCAAAACGCACAGGCTTGCCCTCGGCCGTTGTGCCCTGGTGCCCGCCGCCGATGTAGGACAGGTCGCAGTCGCGAACGACGATCCCCCGCACGGACGCCCCGCCGACGCCATGGGCGGCCCCGTACCGCAGGGCCAGGCCCTCGTACGTGACGTAGCTTGCGTCCGACTGGTCGATGATGTGCCGCCGCAGCGCCAGCTCGACGCTGCGATGTCCCCCGGCGGGATTGCCCTTCGACCAGAGCTTCACCTGCTTCGCCTGGGCGTCATAGAAGTAGTCACCCGGCTCCCGCAGATCCGCCTCCTTCCACTTCTTCACGCCGGTGGAGGCCCCTTCGTCGAAGATGATATTGCCGACGTCGATAGTCAGCGCCCCGCCGCAGGCCGCGGCCCAGACGTTGTCGCCGACCCGTGTCCAGTCGGAAGGCGAATTCGCCGCCACGGACCCCAGCAGCGCAGGCTTGGCCCCTTCGCCGAATCCCCCGTACGTCACAGGCGCACCCGCCTGGCCGCTCCGGGGCTTGAGCGATCCGCGCCAGATCTGTCCGCACCGAAACAGCACGGAGTCACCCGGCCCCAGCTTGGCCGCGTCGACCTTCTCCAGAGACCGCCACGCGGTCGCAGGCGTCGCGCCGTCAGCCGCGTCGTTGCCCCTCGCGGCGTCGACATAATAGGTTTGAACCGCCTCCGCCGCCGTGGCGAACCCCACGATTCCCAGACACACAACACACAAAAGCCGTCGCATTCCGATCCCCTTCGAATCCATGCTTCCTCCCCCGCCATCGCGCCCACTGTACCGCGGGGCAGGCCAAAAGTAAAAAGCAGAAAGGTCAAAAACAGGCTGGAGGCCGGAGACTGTAGGCGGGAGGGGCTGCCGAGCCATGGGGCGTGGGCCACGAGTCACGATCTTGTGCTGCCGATTCGCCCGGTCATCACGTGAAGTCGACGTATCGAATTCGATCCGAGGCGCCGCCCTTGAAACACAGGCGAATGATCGCGGCCGCGCGGTCGGCGGCCTTCTGTCGGCCGCCGGCGAGTGTGCACTTTCCGTCTTCCTCGATCCGGTATTTCGTCAGGACGGACTTCTCGATGCGACGCAGGATTTCCGCGTTCACGGGCAGAGCGGCCCCGGACGTCGTCACGAACTCGTCGAACGAAAACAGCCGCGTCGCCAGAACGCCGCCTTTGACGGCGCTGGAGCCGAATCCGATGTCGACCAGGAAGTACTCCCGACCGGCGAACATATCGACCACGCGTACGCCGACTCCACGCAGGACTTCCTCCACTCGGACCAGCGTGTAAAACGACTCCGACATGGCCTTGGCCACGATGTACTCGTCGGAACCCGGGTCCAGTCGAGACTCGGCCCGATATCGCTGGACAGCGTTGCTTCCTCGTTCGCGGCATTCGTGGATGCAGTAGTCCATCATGACGCCGATGTCGTCCTCGTTGTCCAGAATGAGCTTGTTTCTCTGCAGGATTCCCAGCGCCTTGCCCCCCATTCCGAACACGGCGCTCGACAGGTAGTTCGGCAGAATCTCGTTGTTCAGTTTCCACACGACCTTGCGGTACCGTGTGTACCTGTCGAGCAACTGAGATTGTCGCATCTTCAAGTCCCAGGCCATCGGCTTCACCTCACTCTCTGAGGACAGGCCGCTCACATCGAACCCCAAAGACATCTGAAGACTCTATCATATGCCGGCTCAATCACGCCGCAAGGAAATCCCGCACCCCGCAAAGACCCCGTGTCGTACGCGCGACCCCCCGTCGAAGAGAGGATGGCCCGCGCCCCGCGGCTCGTGCCCCGAAGGGACCCTCCCGCCTACGGCCTCCAGCCTATAGCCTGCGGCCCGCGTCCCTCAGTAATCCGCCGAGACGGACCCTCTGCGGCTGCCTTCGCCCAGCGAATCCCAGTCCTTCCCCGCGACACCGCCGAAGGGATCGGACGACTCCGACGCCTTGCCTCGCGAGGAATAGGGCTTCCCGGCCTTGCCGCCGATCTGGCGGACGATGATCTCGACCCGCTCCCCTGGCCGAAACGGCAGGCCCTTGAGCGTGATCGACCCGTCCTCGGCGATCGTTGTTTTCAAACGGTAGTCTTGCATGTGCGTATCTCGTCATTCGTAAAGCGTGAAGCGACAGTATGCGTCGCTCGTCGCTCGTCGCTCGTCGCTCGCCGCTCGTCTCTCGTCGTTCGTATTCCGCAATGTATATCCGTGCCGCAAAAAGTGACTCGTGACCCGCGGCTCGTGGCCCGTGACCCGCCAGAGATTCCGTCCTCTGTCTTCTGTCGTCCGCCCTCAGATCCTCGGCCTCGTCAATCTGCGGCACGGCATCCTGCCTGTATTATGGCAATGCTTGGCCTCGTTGTCTATGCCCGTCGGGCCGATCGAACGCCGGAAACGGCGGAGCACAGAACGGCCGGAGGCTGTAGGCTGGAGGCCGGAGGGGTCGCCCACTCGGGCTGGGACTCCTCGAACGCATCTACGCTTCTACGCATCTACGCTCCCACGCGGCGAAGCCGCACCACCAACGCGAAGATTTTCGCCGGATTTCGCTTACTCCTGCCCTGCCAAGGGGTTACAGGCGACCGCCTCGGGCTTTTTCGCGTTGACATATACTCCATGGTAGTTTATCATATGTTGAACAGTCACAAGCCGTGACAAGTCAAGCGAGGTCACGGCCCTCGTGCGGGTCACAGCCCTCGTAGAGGCGACGCATGCGTCGTCCTCCGCGAGACACGGGCCATCCGGATTGACATGGTCAATCCAGGCTGGAGGCCGGAGGCGGTAGGCGGGAGGGATTGCCCGCTGCGAGATGCGAGCAACGAGACACGAGTCACGGGCCACGAGTCACACGTCGCGGTCCGTGCGACGAGCGACGAGATACGAGCGACGAAAGGAGAGGCCCTCGATGAACGATCGATGTTGCGCCAATTGCCGATTCGCCCTGGCGGTGCGGAACGCCGCCGCCGGCACGCTGGTCTGCACGAGCCGGCCGG
>JBDKUU010001011.1:0-3737 GCA_039679525.1 Phycisphaerales bacterium
CCAGCGGCTGCGACAACAGATCCGAGAGTCCGACGACCAGCTTGCCCGGCTGATTGTGCGGCAGCGTCACTGTCACGGTCTTGTCCAGCACGGACCGCGAGGTCGCGTCGGTATCCGTCCAGTGCAGGTGCGGCACGAGATTGTTCACGTGGACTCGCCAGGCCTGCACCGCCACCTCGTCGAGATTCACCCCCTTGGCGTCGACCTCCAGCCGACCCCAAGGCGACAGAAGCCCCTGCTGGTGCTCGAAGCGAATCCGCGGCTCGTAGTCGGGGATCTGAACCGCGACGGACGTCTCCTGCCCCAGCGTCTTGCCCTCGCTGGAGAGGAGCGTGTCGGGGACACGGATCGTGTACCGCCCGCCGGCCTTGAACCGGCCCGTCGCGGCCAAGGCATTGTCTGAGAGACGGACATCGAGGTCCTCGACCGCGGGTTCGACCACCAGTCGCGGCGGAGACTGCTCCGAACCAAGCTCCTGTGAGAAGTACAGCCTCACACAGATCGCCTCGGCGAAGTCCGGCATCTCGACGTACGAGTGCAGCAGCGCAAAGCCCGGCGCCACGGCCTGCTGAATCTCCACCGACCGCCCGAGTCCGACTTCGGCGTCCAGACCCATCAGGCGTTCGCTGACAACCATCCGGAACTCGTTCGACTGGGGTCGATGCAGGCGAATCACAATTGCCTTCTGCGGGGCCAAGGTCAGACACGTGGGCTCGTCGAGCCGGGCCGCGGTCTTGGCGTCATAAAAGGAAGCCTGGCGAAGGAACTCGGCCGGATCGACGGGCTGATTGAACGTCGCCTGGAGCGTGATGTCGCTGCCGTCCGCGGCCATCACGTCGCAGGACTCCAGCCGCAGGGGCCGGGCCGCCAGCTCGAATTCACGCTGGCCCTCAACGGCTCGGCCTGTAACCACCTTGAGCTGATCCGTCGCCGCGAGCTTCACCTTGCGGCCTGCGGGCAGGGGCTTGTCCAGAAGGTATTCGAGCCTGTCCGCAGCGGCCCAGGTCCATTTGCCCGGACACGCCGGGGCCAGGCTGAAAATCGCCGCCTTCTCCGCCCGCCCGACCGAACCGGCGGCGATCATATCCCGGTCGAACGTCAATCCGATCCGGTCCGGACTGTCGGCGTCCGGCAGCAGCGACGCCGCCAGAATGCGAACCGTCGCCTTGGGCGACTGCGTCGCGTCGTGATGAATCCAAACCAGGCCCGCGACATTCAGCGTCGCGAAGAATCCCGTCAGAACGACTGCGTTTCGCGAGAATCCCTGCATGACTTGCCCTTCCCTGTCGAAGTGGAGTGACTACAGACAGGGAATGTATCGGCTCACCGGTCGAGAGGACTGCAATCGTTCGCCACGAAATCCACAGGCCGAAGCATCAATTCTTGACGGCTCCCGCGGGCGCAGCCGGCTCGAAGCTGGCGACCGCTCCGCCGGCTCGGGCCAGGTGCAGCGTCAGCTCGTCCGCCGAAGTCACGGTCCGCTCTTCCGTGAGCAGATGTTCGCCCGCGGTATCGCTGTCGACGGCGTCCTTCCAGAGCTTGAGCGTCCAGGAGCCTTCGCCCAGAAACCCCAGCTTCACAGGGATGTCCCGGGCATTGCGGTCGGTGAGAGCTCCCAGGAACCAGCGGCTGCCGTTGCGGCGGACGATCACCACGTGCTCGCCGACCGCTGCGTCGAGAACTCGCGTGTCGTCCCAGACGGTGGGGACGACCTTCAGGAAGTCCAGGCCGGGCTGGTCCCGATAATGGCTCGGATGGTCGCAGGCGTTGACGATCGGGCTCTCCAGGCAGACGAACAACGCCAGCTCGGCGCAGCGCGTGCCCTGCACCTGCGTGGGTTTGACATTGAACTTGAACTCGTCGGCCTGGCGGTTCAGGAAGCCGCCCGGCGTGAAATCGGCCGGACCGGCCACGAGGCGGGTGAACGGCAACGTCGTCTTGTGCTCCGGCGTTACGCGGGCGCTCCAGCGGTTGTATTCGTTCCCGAGGATGCCTTCGCGCGTGATCTGGCTGGGATAGGTGCGAATCATGCCCGTCGGTTTGAAGGCGCCGTGATAGTTGACCATCAGATGGTGTTCCGCCGCGGCCTTGACGATCTTCTCGTACCAGGCGACCATCTCCTGGTCGTCGCGGTTCATGAAGTCGATCTTCACGCCGGCGATCCCCCACTTCTCGTACAGCGGGAAGGCTTCGCGGTACGCGTCGTTGCGGTCCACGCTGCTCCAGTGGAGCCAGAGCCACAGCCGCACGTTCTTCTCTTTGGCGAGGGCCAGCAGCTCCTCCATGTCCACAGCGGAGCTCGCCTGCAGGATGCTGTCGCGGCTGCTCCAGCCCGCGTCCAACAGGACGTACCGCCAGCCCATCTCGGCGGAAAACTCGATCAACTCCTTGAACGTCGCGGTGCTCGGGCGAGTGACCTGAGACCACCAGTCCCACGACGCGATGCCCGGCTCGATCCAGGACGTGTCGGCCAGGACGCACGGCGACGACAGGTTGAGCACCAAGTCGCTCTCGACGAGCCGGCCCGGCTCGCGTGCGATCACGAACGTCCGCCACGGCGACCGACGGGGGAACGCGGACTTGACCAGCCCCTGCCCATCCGGGCGAGGCGACAGTCGCGCTGCGAGCGTGACCCCGGCGGAGTCGCTGGAGCCGGCTACGCGATTGACCCACATCCCGGCCCAGTCATAGAGATCGCTCTCGGTGAGCAGCACCCAGGCCGCGGGGGTCTTCACCAGCAGGGGCAGCATCCGAACCTGATCCGTCGGAAGGTCGGCCAGCCGCATCGGCTTGTACTCGGACTCCTGAGACCCCACGTAACCGATCGGATTCTCGGGCTTGCCTGTGTTCTCGTTCTCCCCCGCATAGCACGGGAAGCTCTCCGGGAAGACGAATCGGGTCAGCTCCTCCTCAAGCACGAAGTCCTGCGAGGCCGCCGACGGCGCCGCCGGCAAGACGTAGCGGAATCCGATGCCGTCGTCGAAGGCTCGGACGACGATCTCAAACGGCCGGCCGGACTGTTCCACGAAAAACGCATGCAATTCGTTGTGACGGTCCCGCACGACCCGTCGCTTTCCGAACTTGTTCTCCCAGGTGGCGTCGACTTGATTCCGCTCCACGTTGACCAGCCTGGCGTCGGCTCCCAGGGTCGCGCCGTCCTTGAACCTCAGGCCCATCCCGGATTCGGCCAGCGCCGCTTTGCCGTCCACCGACACCGAATACGTCACCGGCCCATTGCCGCGAATCGTCATCTCGATGCTCCCGTCCGGCGATTTGACGGAAACCCTGCCGCCCGAGATCTCGTCCTGTCCCACAGCCACGCCTCCGACCAGCAGCAGAATCCAGCACGCGACCATCCCTCTCATGTCCCGTCCACGACTACGCATCTTCGAGCTCCTTGCCACAGTCCCACTCAGGCCCCCATTGTCTTCGGACACGATGGCCGACAGGGAACAGCATACGCCGTGGGAAGCGGATGGCAACAGAGAATCAGGAGACGGGGGCCGAAAGGAGAGGAGCACTCCTGCCGCGGCGTGTTCCCAGGACGGGATCTCTTTCCACATACCTCTCCCAATCTGCCATGGTGTCCAGCATCGTCTTGCCTCGCCGACAATCCTCGATCGTCATCTTGCCCGCCTGGACCAGGTCGTAGTAGGGCCCGATGTCACGCTGGCGGTACAGCGCGGCGAAATTCCGGTAGAACTCCTCTCGCGGCAGGCGGGTCGGCAGCACGGCGT
>JBDKUU010001012.1:0-3556 GCA_039679525.1 Phycisphaerales bacterium
CGGCTCCAGATCGCCCACGAAACCGGTCTTGTCCACCCCGCGGGCCTCCAGAGCCAGGCCCGTCTGCCCCGTGCGGGAGACCACCGTCTTGAGTTCCGGGAACTGCTTGAGCTTCTTTTCAATGCGGTCCGTGATCTCCGTGGCGTTCTCCAAAGAGATCCCCGGCAGCATCTGGACGTCCATATCGAAGGCGCCCTCGTCCATGATGGGAAGGAACTCCGTGCCCAGGCGAGGCACGAAAGACAAGGCGACTGCCACGAGCGCAACCGCCAGACCGACGGTCGCGATCCGGTGGCGCAAGGACCAATCCAACAGCGGCATATACGCCCGGCGGACCATGCGGACGACGAGACTCTCCGTCTCGTGTCCATGCCGCAGCACGAGGGCGCACAGGACCGGGATCACGAGAATCGAGAGGAACAGCGACGCGAACAGAGCGATCGCCACCGCGTACGCCAGCGGCGAGAACATCTTGCCTTCCATGCCCTGCAACGTAATGATGGGCACGAAGATCAGCGCGATGATGAGTTCTCCGAAGATGCTGGGCTTCCGCACCTCCAACACCGCATCGAGCACGGTGGCGAGTTTGCGGGACTTGTCCGTCATGGTCGCCAGGTGTCGCTGCACATTCTCCACCTGGATGATCGTGGCGTCGATGATCATGCCGATGGAGATGGCCAGGCCGCCCAGCGACATCAGGTTGGCGTAGAGCCCGGCGTATTTCATCACGATCACGGTCAGCAGCAGCGACAGCGGCAAAGCGACAATCACGATCAAGGCCCCGCGAACGCTGCGCAACAGCAGAAACAGCACGATGAGAACGAGGAGAGAGCCCTCGGCCAGCGCCTTGACCACGGTGTGGATGCTCTGGCCGACGATTTCCGATCTCTCATAATAGGGCACGATCTTGAGCGAGGCGGGCAGCACCGTCCCTTTATTGATCTCTCGGACCTTGTCCTGCACGCGATGGACCACTTCCAGGCTGTTCTCGCCCTTGAGCATCATCACGATGCCGCCCACAGCCTCGCCTTCGCCGTTCTTCAGAGCGGACCCCTGGCGCACGGCGTGGCCCACTTCGATTCGCGCGACGTGGTTGAGAAAGACCGGCGCGCCGTCGTGGGCCGCCAGAACGATGTTGCCGATGTCCTCCTCGGAACGAATCAGGCCCACGCCCCGCACGATGTATTGTTCCGAGGCCTGGCTGACGATGTTGCCGCCGACGTTCTGATTGTTGTTCTGGATCGCGTCGAACACCTGCTTGACGGACAGGCCGTAGCTCAGGAGCTTATCGGGATCCACGATCACCTGAAACTGCTTGAGATACCCGCCGAACGAGTTGATCTCGCTGACGCCCGGCACGTTCTTGAGCAGCGGCGAGATCACCCAATCCTGGAGGGTCCGCAGGTCCGTGAAGTACTGGACGCGCTGCTGGGAGTCGGCGGGCGGCTTGCCTTCCAGAGTGTACTGGTAGATCTCCCCCATGGCCGTCGCCACGGGTCCCATCTCCGTCGACACGCCCTCGGGGAGCTTCTCCGTCACGGACGACAGACGCTCGAAGACCAGTTGCCTCGCGAAATAGACGTCCACGTCGTCGTGGAACACCAGCGTGACGACCGACAGCCCGTACTTGGTGATGGAACGCATCGACTGGAGCCTGGGCAGCCCGCGCATGGACATTTCGATCGGAGACGTGACGAATTTCTCGATTTCCAGCGGGCTCAGGCCCGGCGCTGAGCTGACGACCTCCACCTGGATATTGGTCACATCGGGGAGCGCGTCGATGGGCAGCGTCTTGAGGGCGAGCACGCCCACGCCGACGACCAGCCCCACCAGCAGCAAAATGAGCAGGCGATTGTGAAGCGCCGTCTGCATCAATCGTTCGATCATGTTCATTCCTCCACCGACGGCTTGTTCAGTTCCGACTTGAGCACGTAAGCCCCCCGGCGGACGTACTTCTGCCCCGCCTTGAGCCCCGCAGCGATCTCCACAGAGACATCGTTCGAACGTCCGACCACCACAGGCTGAGGTTCAAAGCCTCGATCCGTCTGCAGGAACACACAGGTCTGGCCGTCCAGGCGAACGAGCGATTCCTTGGGGACCGCAACCTCGGCGGACGCTTCTTCGATGACGACCCGCCCTGTCACGAACAGGCCCGGCCGCCAGCGCCCGTCGGGATTGGGAATGGCCAGCCGGGCGAACGCCATGCGGCTCGTCTCCGAGACAATGTTGCTCACGAAGGCGATCGCGCCTTCGGTCTGAAGGTCGTCGCCGGCGCTGATTGCGACGGTCTGGCCGGGCCGAATGTGCGACAAGTCCTGTTGATGCACCTTCAGATCGACCCACACGCTGCTCAGGTCCGCGATCACGAAGCAGGGGTTGGAGTCCTCCTTGAAGACTTCGCCCAGCACGATGTGCTTGTCCACCACCGTGCCGTCGATGGGCGCGGCGATTTCGTACCGGGTGTACGAGGTCTCCGGACGCGAGGGGAGGGTTTGCAGCTCGTCCTCCGTCAGACCCAGGGCATGCAGCTTCTGCTCGGTCAAACGCAGAGTGATCTGAGCCTCCGCCAGGGCCTGCTTGCTCTCCAGGTACTCCTTCTCGGCCGTGATTTTTCCCTGCCGCAGGCTCTCTTCCCGACTGAAGTTGGCCTGCGCCAGGGACAGCCTGGCCACCGCCGCCAGATGGGCCGCTTTGGCGTCGGCCAGGTCCCGGCTGTCGAGCACGGCCAGGACATCGCCGGCCCGGACCGCATCGCCCAGGTTCTTATGGACTTCCCGCACGACGCCGGCCACGCGGGGGACGATGTGCGCCAGGCTGTCCGAATTGAACGCGATCTCGCCCGACAGGTTGTCGTGAACCTGCAACTTGCCGGGACCCGCCGGGGCGACTTCGATGCCGGACTCCTCGATCGCCGCGTCTTCAAGCCGGACGACCTTCTCGGCGTCGTTCGTGTCCGTCTCGCGTTCTTCGGCCACCGATACGGAACTCACGCTCGAACCGCCCGCCCAAAGTCTTTGCACGATCTGGAAATGCCACAAGACGCCGACGGCTGCGATCAATCCAATTGCCGCGATGCCCGATATGATTTTCGTTTTCATCTTCTCGTCTCCTATGCTATTTCGCCTGCGATGAGGATTCCTGGACGGGATTCGACGAACGATCGTCCCGGCTCTGCGCGTCCGAGGGTTCGCCGATCAGCCGCTGAACGTCGGCCTGGGCCATGTGATATGCCTCGACGGAGTCAATGTACTGGGCCTGCGTCGCGAACAAGGTGCGCTGCGAGTCCAGCACGTAGAGGTAGTCGAACTTGCCCTGTTCGTAGCCTTGCCGGGCGGCGTCGTAGGCCTGCTGAGCCTTGGGCAGCACGTCGTCTCGCAGAATCGTCACTTCGTCGTACGCGGAGGCAAGAGCCGTATCCGCTTCGGACAGAGCCGCCAGAGTCCGAACCTCCGCGGCCTCGGCCTGCTTGCGAACCTTGCCCAATCCTTCCGTCGCCTCGCGAATGCCGCCCTGGTTGCGGTCGAAGACGGGGAGCGGCACCTCCAGACCGAGGACC
>JBDKUU010001013.1:0-1965 GCA_039679525.1 Phycisphaerales bacterium
GAATCATCGTTTTGGCCCAGGCCGGCCGGCATCGTTTTTTCGCCCGGCGGCACAAGACCGCCAGGAGCTCGACGTCGCCGAAGCCCTCGATCAACTGCTTCGCTCGCTTCTCCCGCTCGGCCGGGTCGGTCACGTCTCGCAACTCATCCTCGAAGTGCGCCGTCAACTCCGCCTGCACATCCTCGCGAACCTTCCGGCGATATCGGATCTTCCCGGCGACCGTGCGGACGAACTCCGAAACACATGGGGGCAGCTCATTTCCGTGGCTCTCTTGCGGTTTCTCTTGCATGGCACAGACCTCCGCGTCGCGGCTCCCGGCCGCCATCGAATCACAGGGGAGAACGCCGAACCTTCCCGTAGGGTGTGCCGTGCACACCAAGATCGATTCGAAGAAGGTGGTGTGCACGGCACACCCTACACGCAATCACAGCGCCGCTTTCAACGCCCCGCCGAAGAGTAGATCCAGGCCCTTGGCCAAGCCCTGAAGTTGGGCCTTCTGGTTGGCGAGTTCCTCTTTGCCTTTGCCGGTGAGCGAATAGTAGCGACGGTCGCGGCCGGAGTCGGTCGTCTCCCACTTGGCCTCGACGAGCTTCTTGGCCTCGAGGTTGTACAGCAGCGGATACAGCGTGCCCTTGCCGAGCGTCAGGACGTCGCCGCTTCGCTGCTCGATCGCCTGGCTGAGCTCGTAGCCGTACATCGGCCCCCGCGAGAGGACCTGCATCACCACCACCGGGGCCACGCCCTTGAGCAACTGGCTCTCGAATTTCATATCGAACCTCCCGATTCTCCTGGACCCTTTTCCAGGTCACTGCCCACTTATTATGCATTGCATACTATGCGATGTCAAATAGAATCGAAGAAGAGTTTGAAGTTTCAAGTTTGAAGTGTGAAGTCAGAGAAAGATCTGCGTCCTGCGTCGCTCCTCTGGCTTGAAACTTGACACTTCACACTTGACACTCCTGCGGTGAACCTTGCGGCGGGGCCGAGGATATGATTCTATAGGATTAGCATAAGCACGATTCAGTTGCGGCGTCGGGCGATCGTCGATCGTCCCGGTGGTTGCGAGGCGGCAGATGCGTCGAGGAATCGCGACATTCACGTTGGATACGGGCCACTGCCCGCCCTGGCTGTTCGAACGAATGGTCAAGCTGGGCCGGGAGATGGTGCGTGTGCTCGTGGCCGAGCACGGGCCGGACGAATTCATCCGGCGCATCGCGGACCCGGTTTGGTTTCAGTCGCTGGGCACCGTGCTGGCCTTCGACTGGAACGCCTCCGGCCTGACGACCATCCTGACCGCCGCTCTCAAGGAGGCGATCCGCCACGAGGAGAAGGACCTGGGCCTGTTCATCTGCGGCGGCAAGGGCAAGACCTCCCGCAAAACGCCCGACGAGATCCTCGGCTGGGCCGAGACGCTCAGCCTGCCCGACGGCTCGGGGTCCAACCTCGTCTACAACTCCAGGATGGCCGCGAAGGTGGACAACACGCTGATCCAGGACGGCTATCAGATCTATCACCACGCGTTCTTCTTCTCGCGAAACGGCGCGTGGGCGGTGGTGCAGCAGGGAATGAACGAGGCCGACGCCTCAGCGAGACGGTACCACTGGTTCTCGGAGAACGCCCGCGACCTGATCTGCGAGCCGCACAGCGGAATCGTCGCCCCCGCGAAGATCGAGCACACGCTGAACCTCACCGCCCGCGACAGCGAGTCGAATCGCCAGCTCAGCGTCGAACTCGTCGACGCCGGCTACAACCCCGTGATGAAGGACATCGAAATCCTGCGGGCCCACGTGACGCCCTTGAGCAAGATGGTGAGCCTGCGGCACAAAGGCGAGCAGCTCACGTTTCTGCAACTGGAGAACAAGGAATTCACCGATCACCCGGTCCTGCAGGAGGATTTCTCGAAGAGCCGGTACCTGGAGAAAATCCTGCGGCTGCTCTGCGACACACGGCCCAAGACCTACGAAC
>JBDKUU010001014.1:0-1818 GCA_039679525.1 Phycisphaerales bacterium
TGCGTAATCTGGCTCGACCGACTGGGCAAAGGCGTCCGGATCGAGCCCCGAACCAGCATGCGGGGCGATCGGTACAATGAATGGCAGAAAGTCCCTGGCGACACAGGTTTTTCGCGGGAAGCCCTGGGTGCGCGGCGGGATCATCGTGGGTTCGAGGCTATGGATAGTGAAGGGCTGTTGTACGACATCAACGAGTTGAACCACCTGTTTCGCGGCAGTGCGAGCGTCGAGACGCTGCTGAACAAGGCGGTGGAGATGGTCGCGGAGCGGACCCAGTCCGCCGTCTGCTCGATCTATCTCTACAATCCCCAGAGAAACGAGCTGACGCTGCGGGCCACCCACGGCCTGCATCCGGAATCCGTGGGCCGGGTCCGCCTCAAGCTGGGGCGCGGCCTGACCGGCCAGGCCCTCCAGGAGATGCGGACGATCTGCGTGACCGACGCCAGCAACAACCCCAATTACCAGTTCTTCCCGGGCATCTTCGAGGAACGCTACAACGCGTTCCTGGCGGTGCCGATCGCCCGCGGGCTCTCGAAGATGGGCGTGCTCGTCCTCCAGCGGGATTCCGACCATTGTTTCAGCGATCCGGACATCAAGGCCCTCGAAACGGTGGCTTCGCAGCTCGGCAACATCATCGACAACGCCCAATTCATCATGGGGATTCACGAGCCGCCCCAAAAGCCGGCCAAAGCCGTGCCCGAGGGATTGAAGTTCGTCAAGGGCAAGAAGGCCGCCGAAGGTTTCGCCTACGCTCCCGCGATGGTCCTGGACAAGCAAAAGAGCCTCTCGCTTCTGGCGAGTCACGATTTCGGCAAGACGTACACCCTCGACGATTTCCGCGACGCCGTGGCTCGGACGGAGAGGCAACTGGAGCAGTTGCAGGAGCAGGTGGAGCACAAGCTCTCCGACGCCGCCTCGCTGATCTTCGCGGCGCACCTGATGATCCTCAAAGACCCGGATTTCGTCGGGAAGATCACGAAGAAGATCGAGACGGGCGTCAACGCCCCCGAGGCTGTCGCCGAGGTCGCGGCCGGCTACATGCGAAACTTCCTCAAGAGCGACAGCAACTACATGAAGGAGAAGGCCAACGACATCGAGGATCTCGCGACCCGACTGATCAGCAACCTCGTCAGCCGGGACGACGAGACCGGCGTCCATCGGGACCACGTCATCATCACGCGGACGCTGTTTCCCTCCGACCTGCTCAAGCTCTCTTCGGAAGGCGTCAGCGCGGTCGTCCTCGTGGGCGGCGGCGCGACGAGCCACATCTCGATCCTGGCCCGCTCCCTGACCATGCCCATGGTCATCGCGGACACCCACGATCTGCTCAACGTGCCCGACGGCACTCCCCTGCTGATCGACGCCGAGATGGGCAACGTCTTCGTCGACCCGGACGACGAGGTGATCGAGAAGTTCTGGGCCCGCCAGAGAGCCCGGCTGACTCTGGCCGACCAGAAGAAGCTGATGAAGCCCACGACGACGACCGCCGACGGCGTCCGCATCCAGCTCATGGCCAACATCAACCTGCTGACCGACCTGACCGTGGCGACGGAGCTGAACTGCGACGGCGTGGGCCTCTATCGCACGGAGTTCCCGTTCATCATCCGTACGACCTTCCCCTCGGAGGCCGAGCAGTACGTGATCTATCGCAAGCTGGTCGAGTCCATGCCGGGCAAGCCCGTGACATTCCGCACGCTCGACGCCGGCGGCGACAAGATCTTGTCCTACTACCACGACATCAAGGAACAGAACCCGGCCCTGGGCATGCGGTCCATCCGGTTTTCTCTCCAGAACAAACCCATCTTCGCCGAGCAGGTC
>JBDKUU010001015.1:0-26682 GCA_039679525.1 Phycisphaerales bacterium
TTGGACGATCCTGCTGTCTTGCCGAAGTCGCCGTCTTGTCTATCATGCCTCTGGCCCAAAGCGAAAAATCTCGGGGGGCCGGGGGCAGCGCCCCCGCTTTGGGACGCTTTCAACGCCCTGGATGTCGACAGGCCGAAGATGTGTAGAACAAGGAGGGGGCCTGCCCCTACGGGCGAACGTTCAGGATGGGAAGCGGGGAGGGGATCTCGTCGATGACGCGTGCGGCGCGCAGCGTCGTCGCCAACTCGCCCAAATGCTCGTTGACATAGTCCAGGAGGATGCGGCCGTCCTTGGGGTCCCAGCGGTTCTCGCGGAGTTCCTCGATCACGAAATGCGGAGTGCGGCGTTCGACGAGAAGTCGATAGCAGGCCACGACGCCGCCGGTCCGCATGACGCCGGCGTGGCAGTGGACGAGGACTCTTTCTCCCTGTCTTCGGGCACGCACGATCTCCGCGATCGCGCCGGCGTAGCTTGCGATGTCCCCCGTGCCGTCGCCTTTCAGGGGGAACCGCGTCAGTCGGATGCCCAGCTCCGTCGCGGCCTTCTTTTCCGCCTGCTGGGCTTCGTCCTGCGGATCGTCGCCCGTGAGGTCGACGATCGCGGCGATCTTGTGGCGTTTGAGCGTCTTCTTGACCAGCGAGGGGGAGAGTTGTCCGCTGCGATAGATGCAGCCCTTCTCGACGGCGGCCCATCGTTTGGGCACGACGTGGTCCTCGACCAGTTCCACCCAGAGCCACATGGCTCCGCAAAGGATCAGGATCGCGCCCGCGGTCGCCGAGCCCGACCTGCCTCGATTGTTCATTCGTGTGTACACTGACTCCCCTTGTTCGAACGATAGACGGCGCTGCTCGGTCGATCGCCGATGCGCGGCGTCAGGATAGCACAACCCGCGGCCGATGGGAAGCGGCCGGATGGAAACGAAAAAGGCCGCGGACATTGCCGCGGCCTTGTGAGACGGATCAGGATTGTCGACAGCGGGGACGTGCCCCGCGTTTGTCATCGCTTGCGGATGATCTCGGAGATTCGGTACGCGAGCCTTCGGTTGCCCTCGCCCGAGAGGAACTTCTGGTATCCCCACCGCAGCACGGCGTTCTGGATGTACTCGCGGGATTCCGGCAGCAGCACGGGCTTGCCTCCGAATCCGTACTTGAAGAAGTCGGGGGCCTTCAACAATGGCTCGGGCAGGGGCCGGCCGTTCAGCACCTCGACCGCGCCGGCGCGGTTGATGCCCTCCATATCGAACCAGCGATAGCCGTGGGTCTTCGCCCATTGGATCGTCGACCAGAAGAGAGTCTCGTTGGGTCTGCGCTCGCCGTGTTGGCCGGACCAGCCGAGCACCTTGGCGATCACCGTGTCCCGGAACGGAATGACCATCAGGGCCGAGACCGGTTCGCCGGCGTATTCCGCGACGAAGATCCGAATGTACCCGGCCGGTTCGAACACGTCCCACATTCGGATGAAATAGTCCTCGCAGAACTGGGTGGCGTTCTGCCGCCGGCAGGTGGCCGCGTTGAGGGAGCAGAACAGGGGAAGGTCCTCGCGGGTTGCCTCGCGGACGGTGATGCCGGACTCCTCGCCCTTGGCGATGTTTCTGCGGGTCTGGCGTCGCATCTGTCCCAGAAGGTCTTCGACGCTGGGGCTCAGATCGGTCACCAGAGAGGCCGTCGGAAGTAGCTCGACGGTCGAAGTCGTGAAGCCCAGCGACGACAGTTGGCCGCCGATTGTCTCGCTGTCCGTCGGGGGTTGGACCACGACGTACTGGAGCCGCTGGTTTCGGCTGAAGTGCATGAGCTCCCGGAACATCGACTCGACGAGGGCCGGCTCTTCGTACTTGAGCAGGGGGCCCGCCGAGACGTACCCGATGCCGCCGACCATGGGGATCTGGCGGCACAGGACCTGGGCCCCGGCGACGATTTCGTCTCCCTGCCTGGCGACGAGCCGTTTGGCCGACCAGCCGAGCACGGCCTTCACCTGTCCCCAGAGGCTCGTCTGCACGTGATGGCCGCCGGGGGTCTCGGCCACGAAGCGATCCCACTGGGGATCGCGGGACTCTTCCGAAAGCTGGAACGAATAATCCGTTGTCATGTAGTGGGTCCTATTCGAATGCCCGATCTCTTACGTTTCGCACTTGTCCGCGACCTTCTCGAGCCATTCCTCCCGCCAGAAGAACAGGCACGATCTGTCGCACCGGCCCAGCGCGTCCGTTCCCTCGCAGAACACTCCCTCCAACAGGACGATCCCGCGGGCCTTTCTCATCTGATAATTTCGCTCGTCCATGAATCGCTCGACGCACCTGGAGACCCGCTGGGTCGTGCCGCAGAAGGGGACCATGCCCTCCATGAAGGAACAGCCTCTCAACTCGTCCCAGGGATTGAGCGTCGCCCGGATCTCCTGGAGGGAGCGGACGCGCACCGTGTCTCCGGCTTTGAGCGCGGGCGTCGTTGCGTCGGCGGGTCGGCCGGCTGCGCTCGGCGCCTGGTCGACGCCTCGCAGGCGACCTCTCCAACTCGTGAGGGTTCGCTTGAGGGCCCGCTTGAAGGGGCCGTTCATCCGCTTGCGGAGCCAGAATCGAATCCGGGTCGGCAAAAGCAGGCGAACGGTTTCCCGCTGCCCGTCGGGCCCGCAGATCGCCGGATAGCTCTGGACCTGGCACGCTTTCGCCTCTTCTCGCGATTTCCGGGGCGTCGCTTCACACGTTGCTTGACTGGTTTGTGTGGACATTCTGGTTCACCTCATTGGGTGTGTGTGAGCGCCGTCGCCGATTGCGTCACGAATCCCGGGCATTCCGAGGCGACGTTCTGAGGCCCGTACTCCGACCAGAACTGCGCCATCTCCCGCGGAAGCACGTGCCAGTACTGCCCGGCGTACCGGGTTTTGACGTACTGAAGGAACTCCTCATAATAGAGCGAGGGATAGGAGTCGAAGGACGGCGGCTTGTCGAACTCCATGTAGTCCGGGTGCGAGATGACCAGCGCCATCCCGCCGTGCTCGGCGAGCCAGTCGAGCTTTCGCCTCCAGATCGCGGTGCTCTTCTCCTGCATCATGACGAACAGCGTCCAGTCCTGCGGGAGCGTGTAGGGCAGCTCGATGTAGCCCGTGCGGTTTCCGTCGTCGGGGACCTGGAACGGGAAGATGGTCTCGACGCCGTGCGGCTGGGGCTCGAACGGATCGGTGTCGAAGGTGGACGCGTCGTAGGCGATGTCGAGACTCCGCAGCCAGTCGAGATTGTGGTGCATGGCCGGCGAGCGGAATCCGCAGGATCCCCATTCGCGGAGATACTGATTGATCCGGGCCGCATGGTCCTCGAAGATCGCCCTGGAGTTGTACATCTTGCCATCGTGCTTGAGGCCGTGGACGCCCACCTCGAAGCCTGCACAGATCAGATCGTTCCGCAACTCGGCCGAGACCGGGTACCGCTCGGCGACGAAGTAGACGCCCGAACGGAAACCCAGCCGCTCCTCGATCTCGATCAGTTGTCTGACCCGGCTGTGTCCCCGGGCGGTGTCGACGTCGTGCGTCAGGACCAGCGCGAACTTCTTGTCGTCGGGCCAGCCCGTCCAGCCGGGCGGCGCCTGGGCCGCGGCGGGGCAGATCGGCCACACGGCGGCATGGGACCGCAGCTTTCTGCGGATCAGGCATCGCCGCAGGGCGATCTGCGCTTTTCGGGGGATGATCGGTTTGACGGTGTAATACATCTTTCGCAATAGCATTTCGGCTTGCTCCAAATGTTCAGATCGCGGCGGGCTCATCCCATGTGCTTGTATAAGAGGGAGCCGAAGACTCTGAGCACGGGGATCGGCATAGCATGGAAGAAGCGGTGGTGAGAGCCGCCGGTCTGAGGCGTGTTGGTGATGAACGTGTCTCGCCGCAGGTCGTATTTGCGGTAGTGGATCAACTGTTCGGTCGTGCCCCATTGGTTCTTGAACCGCCGCAGCCCCTCGTTGTCGAACTCGGTTCTGCCGAAGCACAGGCTGCGGTACTTGCGTTCCGCGTGCCACTGGATGCTCTCCCACATGACCAGGTCGCTGGGGCGCAGTTGTTGATAGGCGTAGTCGGAGGCGCCGAACTTGTAGAGAGCCTTGCCGCCCAGGCCGAAGAAGACGTCGCCGGCGACGTGGACCCCGTTGTATGAGGCCAGCGCGACGACGCCGAGTCCGCGTCCGATGATGTGCTCGTGGATCTTGTCGAAGAACTCCACCGGCTGCGGGGGCACGCCGTGCTTCTTGCGGGTCATGCAGTGCAGGCGGTAGTACTCGCGGACGGCCTCGAGCGAATCGTGCATGCTGACGGTGACGCCCTCGCGCATCGCCTTGCGGACGTTGCGCCGGGTCGTGTCCTTCAGATTGGCGAACAGTTGCTCGACGCCGGGCGTGAGGTCCAGCGTGTGCCTGTAGAACGAGGCCGAGGCAGGCCCGTCGGCGAGGCCCTCGCCGCGGAATTCGATGGACTTCCAGCCGGCTTTGCGGCCGTAGTCCAGGACGAATTCGCCCAGATTCCCGAGGCACGCCGCGTCGGCGACGAGGGGACTGCAATAATCGGTGAACGGCAGCGACACGCCCCGCCGGCCGGTGAGGGAACTGTCGACCTCCATCATGGGGACTGCGGCCAGCAATCTGCCCTCGTCGCGGGCCGTGAAGTAGAGCGGGCGGTACTGATACGTCTCGCCAAGCACCCTGGCCCAGGCGGCCGTGTGGAAGAGGGTCCAGCCGTCGACCGCGGTCACAGTGTCATCCCAATCCGACTGCTTCGTCGGATCCACTACATCGATGCCAAGACACATTCTGCTCTCCTATACGAAGTCTCGCCATTCGTTCGCTTCTCAGACGGGGATCGCGGCAAAGCTCTTGATTCCCTCGCAGACCGCCTGAATCTGTCCCTCGGTCAGTTCCGGGAACATGGGCAGGGACAGGAACTCTTTCGCGCACCGCTCGGCCACGGGGAACGCGCCCTCGCGATAGCCCAGCAGTTGGTAGGCGTCCTGCAGATGCAGGGGCACCGGGTAATGGATGCCGCAGTGGATGTCCAGCTTGTTCAGATATGCCATCAGCTCGTCGCGGTCGTGGACGCGAGTCGCGTAGACGTGGAACACGTGCTTGGCGTAGTCGGCCTCGATCGGCAGCGTCACCAGGTCCAGGTCGCCCAGCAGACGCTGGTACAGGCCGGCGTTCATCCGCCGCTGCTCGTTCCACTTGTCGAGGTACTTGAGCTTGACGCTCAGGATCGCGCCCTGCAGGCCGTCCAGCCGGGCGTTCCAGCCGACGATGTCGTGATAGTACTTCTTTCGCTGCCCGTGGTCGCGGAAGATGCGGATCTTCTCGAGGATCTGCGGATCGTTCGTCACGACCGCGCCGCCCTCGCCGTAGGCCCCGAGGTTCTTGCCGGGGTAGAAGCTAAAGCACCCCGCCTCGCCGATCGAGCCGGCCCGGCGGCCCTTGTACTCCGCGCCGTGCGCCTGGCATGCGTCCTCGATCACGTGCAGGCCGTGCTTTTTCGCGATCTCCAGGATGGGGTCCATGTCCGCGGTCTGGCCGAACAGGTGGACCGGGATGATCGCCCGGGTCCGGGACGTGATCGCGGCCTCGATCTGATCGGGGGCCATGTTGTACGTGGACTCGTCGACGTCGACGAATCGCGGCCGGGCCCCGGTCAGGCTGATGGCCTCGGCGGTGGCGATGAACGTGCTGGGCGTCGTGATGACCTCGTCGCCCGCTCCGATCCCCAGGGCCAGCAGCGCCGTCCACAGGGCGTCGGTTCCGTTGCCCACGGCCACGGCGTACCTCGCGCCGCAATACCTTGCGAACTCCTCCTCAAAGCGGGCCACGAAGGGACCGCCCGCGAACGCGGTGTTGTCGATCACCTCCTGCATCGCACGGTGGATTTCCTCGCGGATCGACTCGTACTGTGCCTTCAGATCAAGAAACGGTACCTTCATGGGAATCGCCCTCGCAACAAGTGGTTTGAAGTTCCTTCGATGAATCCGGCGAAAGGGTCCTGAGCATGCGGGCCGGATTGCCCGCGACGACGGTGTTCGGCGGCACGTCCCGCGTGACCACGCTGCCGGCCCCGACCAGGGCGTTCTCCCCGATCGTGACGCCGCACAGGATCGTGACGCTCGAGCCGATCGAGGCCCCGCGTTTCACGAGCGTGGGCACGCACTCCCAGTCCGCCTCCGTCTGCATCCGCCCCCCGGCGGTCGTCGCGCGGGGGAAGCGGTCGTTGATGAACGTCACGTTGTGGCCGACGAACACCTCGTCCTCGATGGCGACGCCTTCGCAGATGAACGTATGGCTGGAAATCTTGCAGTCGCGCCCGATCGTCGCGCCCTTCTGGACCTCGACGAACGTGCCGATTTTCGTGCGGTCGCCGATCGTGCAGCCGTAGAGATTGACGAAGCCGTGAATTCGAACGCCCTCGCCGAGCTTCACATCCGGAGCGATCCGGCACGTGAGTCTGGTTGTCTCATCCATAGATGTCCCCTTGGCAGGGTGCGCACTGCGCACCAACTCCTTCTCAGTTTCTCGCGACGAGTCCCTGCACGACCTTGAGATAGTCCTGTTTGCCGTGCTCCCATCGCATCGCCTCGTAGCGCACGTAGGCGTTCTCGGCCAGCATTCGGCCGCGTTGCGGATCCTGGTAGAGCTCCAGGATGCACCGGGCCAGGTCCTCGTGATCGCCCGGCTCGAAGAACTTGACGCACGAATCGTCGAACTTGCGGGCCACCGGCTGCAATCGCGAGATGAGAATGGGCTTGTGCAGAACGATGTACTCGTACATCTTGTTCGTGTCGATCAGCTCGGAGTAGGGCGAGCGGCGCATCGCGATGATGCCGGCGTCGGCTGCCCGCAATTGCCGCAGCAACTCGTCGCGCGACACGAAACCCGCGAAATCCACGATGTCCAGGCAGTACAGCTCCTTCGCGAGCTCCTTGAGCTGAGAGGCGTATTCGCCCGAGCCGGGGACCTGCAGACGCAGGCCGGGGATGCGGTCCCGCACCCTCGCCACGGCCCGGATGATCTCCTCGTGGCCGTAGCGTTCCTCGATCGACCCGTGGGTGATCAGGCAGAACCCCTGGCCGTTCGGAGCCGCCTCGGACGAGGGCATTCCGGAGAACATCTGCTCGTCGCAGACGTTGCGGACGATGGAGATCTTCTCTCCTCGGGCGCCGCGTTCGATCACCCGTTCTCGCAATTCGTCGGTGACCGTGATCGTCGCGTCCGCGTACCCGATGGCGGTCTGCTCGATCCGGGTCTGGAGCCTGAGCAGGGGCCGCAGGTGGTTTCCGAACTTCGTCACCCACAGTTCCGGCGTCGGCTCGTGCAGATCGAGCAGCACCCTGGCGCCGAGGAGCCTGGGCAACAGGGTCGTGAACACCAGGAAGTCCGGCATGGTCGCCACGTGGATGCACCGGTAGCGTCGCCGGATGTGGAGATACGTCTGGAGGACGCCGAAGAGCAGGAACGACAGGCTGTACTGGAAGAAATATCGCAGGATGCTCGTGCGTTTGTGCCGAACGGGGATTCGGTACAATCGGAGCCCGGCGGCCTCCTCGTAGAGCGGCTGCTTCTTGCCCCGCAGGCAGATCACGTCCACCTGGTATCCGCCCTCGACCAGCGCGATGGCTTCCTTTTCGCTGCGAGGATCGTCGGGGTAGTAGCCGTTTCGGACCAGGCAGACCGGCTGCTGGCCGGCCCGGCTGTTCTTAGTTGCTGTGGTGCGATATCGCATGCCATAACCTCTGAAGTTGTTCGTGCTGAAGATAGCGGATCGTCTCCTCGGGGACTTCACGAGGCTCATTGTGCGCGTAGGCCCAGCAGTAGCCGGCCAACCGATAGATGCTGCCGAGCAGACAGGGCTTGTCCGCGACGTGGTACGCGCACTTGGCCACCTCGAAGAGCGGGTGGCTGCCGTACGCGAATTCGCGAATGCCCAGGTTCATGTGGATGCGGCGAAGGTTCCCATAGCTGGCCCCGCACGGTCGGTGATGGAGCACCGTCGGGTCGGGGAATGAACGAACCTGCCACCCGTGCATGCGGGCGCGGGCCTCGGCGATCGCGTCGTGGCCGCCGCGTCGCAGCGGGAGGAACCCGCCCGAGTCCACGAAGGCCTCCCGGCGAAAGAGCTGGATCGCGCCGGGGACGCTGCCGGGGTCGCAGGCCAGGGGCGTGAGCTTTCCGTTCGAGGGCTCGAAGATGGCCCCGCCGGCGACGCCCAACTTGGCGTCGTCGTGGAACTTGGCCAGGATCGACTCGTAGTAGTTGGGCTCGAACGTGATATCCGCGTCGAGCGTTCCGATGAAGGCGTGCTCGACCCGGCCCGCCCGCTCGCATCCCATCATCAGGGCGCGGGCCTGGCTGGCGAAACCCTTGTCGTTGGACTCCCGCCGGACCAGTTCGATGAAATCGTGATCGGCCGCGTGACGCCGCACGATGTCGTCGGTGGCGTCTGTGGAACCGTCGCTGACGATGACCCACTTGCGGGGCCGGAGCGTCTGGGACGTCACGGCGTCCAGCGTCTTCTCGATATAGCCCGCCTCATTGTGTGCCGCAGTGACCAGCACATAGGAGTTCTCTGCTGTCATGGTCTCTCCGTTGGTCTGTGATGCGCAGGTTTCGGAAGTACTGCTCACGATCCAGAGTGATCAGGTAGAAGAAGAACAGCGGCTCGAAGAGGGTCAGCCGCACGACGAGCCTCGATTCGAACAGCGACGTCAGGAGAATCGCCACCACCACGCACGCCCCGTTCAACGCGAGGTCCCGCGAGAACGGCTGCTGCAATCGGGGGCCGAGGAACACCCACCGAAGGTTGTACAGCAGCAGGGCCGAGAACGGGATCAAGCCCACGAACCCGGTGCTGAAGAACACTTCGAGCATCATGTTGTGGCAATGCATCGGTTGAAAGCCCGCGTTCGGCGGCTCGCCCATGGTGAAGCGGGTGACCGCGTACCCGTGGCCGAGGATGGGGGTCTCCCACATCTTGTGGGTGACATGTTCCCAGATCGCGGTGCGGCCGGTGAACGAGCCCAGCTCCTTGGCGTCCTGGCCCCGCTTGACGTAGTCGAGCATGTCGCCGGCCCAGGACTGCGACGAGTACAGATTGAACAGGACCAGCGAAATCAGCATGCCCGCCGCGGCGGTTGCTATGACGATCCGTCGCAGCGGATCGCGGGAAATCAGCAGGAATCGCACCATGCCCGCGAGTACGAAGGCCGCCAGCGAGGTTCGGGTCTCGGCGGCGATGAGCACGTAGATCAAAAAGGCGCGCAGCACCCACAGGGCGATGCGGACCCAGCCGCGTCCGCGTCCGAACGACATCCAGAACAACAGGACCGCCAGCAGGCTCAGTTCGCAAGGATGGGTCGAGCCCATGCCCAGGCGGCTCACGTCGGCGCCTGCCTCGGACGCGGTGCCCCCGCGAGTGATGATCGTGTCTTTCACCGCGAGAACGCAGACCGTCGCGAACCACAGCGTCTCAATGATTCGAAGTTGCGGCAGGCTCTTGGCCGTGCCCACCAGGGCGATGGTCAGCAGACTCACCCCGAGCAGCAGGATCGAGTACCCGATGACCAGCTTCGTATAGGGACATGCCAGGCCCGACAGGACCGCGGCCAGTCCGTACAGCAGCAGGGCCTTGGCCCCGAATCCCAAAGGCAGCGCCCGGCGAAGCAGCAGCACGCCGATGCCGAATCCGCAGAAGCAGGCGAGCACGCGGCCCATCACGACCCAGTCGAGGCCCGTGCTGTCGTTCTCGCGGCTGCGGAGATACGTCCCGTGCAGCACGAGAATCACCACGAGCAGCACGAGACCCAGCTTCTCCAGCGCGCTGCGGTTCTCGACGACGGGCGTCAGGGACGCCGGCGGGATCTCAGCACAGCTTTGCGGCGAGCCGTCGGGCCAGCAGTTTCTCGTCAGTGTTGAAGAAGTCATAGCGAAGCAGCAACAGGACGCCCAGGACCATGGTCAGACTGCAGACGAGCGTGAACCGGATCAGCGGGAGTTCCCGCATTGCGAAGAACGCCAGGAGCAGCGCGGCCAGCAGGGCCGTTCCGACGCACACGCGTTTCCACTCCAGCGTCAGATGAAAGTGCTTTACGCCGGCGGCCGTCAGGGCCGAACCCAAGAGGACCGAGCAGACGTCGAAGGCCAGCACCGCGCCCTGCCATCCGAACTTGCGGATGAGCACGTAGTTGATGGCCAAAGAGAAGACCGCAACGATTGTCGACACGACGCCGACCACGCGCGTCCGATGCATCGCGTTCAGCAGCGCCTGGCCGAAGTAGTAGATGCCTGTGAACGTCATGCCGGGGATCAGCAGGAGCACGACGACGAACGCCGAGGCGTACTGGGGCGGCGCGATCCTGGGCAGCAGGATTCGAATCCCCACGAGCAGGCAGGCCGACATGAACGCGGCGGCCAGGACCAGGTAGGTCAGCGAACGCGCGATCAATGCCCGTCGGTCGGGTTTGTCCACGCTGGAAAACGCGTACGGCTCGAAGGCCAGCGAGAACGGCGAGATCGTCGTGATCATCAGGATGATCGCCAGCTTGTTGCCCAGGGAATAGATGGCCACGGTCTCCAGACCATGGAAATAGCTCAGGAGGTAGACGCCGACCGAGCCGATCACCATCTCGGAACTCTGCGAACACACCTGCGGGACGCCGAACCGCAGGAGACTGGCGATCAGGGACGGGGACACGCGCAGTCCCGTGCGGCGGACCGCGAACGCCAGCACCGTCAGGAACACGGCGGCATTGGCCAGAATCATCGCGATCAGGGCGCCGCTGACGCCGAGCTTCATCGCGCAGACCATGACGAACGTGACGCCCACCAGCAGGACGGCGGTCGAGATCCCGGTGATCATGTACCGCACGGCGTCCTGCCGGGCCCTGTAGTACGACATGATGTGATAGCTCAGCGATTGGGCCGCCGCGGCGCCGCACGCCAGACCCACGTACGAGCGGACGTCGGGCGTGTGAAGGACCTGGCTGAAGAACCAGGGGAGCAGCAGAATCGTCCCGACCGTCAGGACCAGGGCGTTGAACAGGATCATCAGGATCGACGTGCCCAGCAGCGCGTTCAATCGCCCTTGCGCCTCGTACTCGGTCGCGAAGCGCAGCAGCGTCGTGCTCATCCCGCCCATGATGAGCACGCCCAGGATCTGGATCGTCAATTGAAGCGTGGCCAGCAGGCCGAAGTCGGCGACCGAGAGGCTGTGCGTGTAGAGCGGGATCAGCAGGAAGATCGCGGCCCGGGCCCCGATGTTGCCCACGGCGTAGATGGCGGCGTTCGAGCTGAGCAGCCGTAGACTCATGAGAGACTCGCGATGGAGGCGGATGCGGTCACAGGATCGGTGAGCGCGACCATCGCGCCGTTGGTGGCGAGCGAGCTGCTGGCCGCTTCGAGGATCTGGACGACGCGAAGTCCCTCGACGCCGCCCGATTCGGGAGTGGTGCCCGTCACGATGCAGTCGCGGAAGTGCTCGCACTCGGTCTTGAGCGGCTCCGTGAGCTTCAGGAACGGGCAGTGGACGTCGCCGTAGTAGTACGAGTACTGGAACTCGGCGAACGTGTCGTAGTACGGCGGGACTTCCACCCGCTTGTCGTAGATCTTGATCTTTTCGTTGGGCTCCAGGTCGTCGTAGACGAGCATCATCTTGGTGCCGACGACGATGGTCTCGCGCACCTTGCTCGGGTGCAGCCAGGAGCTCTGGATCGACGCGTACGTGCCGTTGGCGAATTGCAGCGACAGGTCCGTCACGTCTTCGATCCCCTTCATCACGTGCGACTTGCCCTGGCAATTCACAGAGACCGGGGCCTCGCCCAGGACGTGGAGCAGGATGGAGATGTCGTGCGGGGCCAGGTCCCACGTCACGTTGATGTCCTTCTGGAACAGGCCCAGGTTCAGCCGGCGCGAGCCGACGTACTGGATCTCGCCGAGCTGCCCGGAATCGATGACCTCCTTGATCTTCCGCACGGGCGTCGAGTACACGAACGTGTGGCCGACCATGAGGGTGAGCCGCCGCTGTTCGGCGATCTCGATCAGCCGCAGGCACTCGACGGAGGATCGGGCCATCGGCTTCTCGATGAACGTGTGCTTGCCGGCCTCGAGGGCCTTCTGGGCCATCTCGTAGTGGAACCGCACGGGCACCGCGACGATCACGGCATCGACGTCCGGATCGTCCACGATGTCGCTGTAGCGGTTCGTCGTGGTGACCTGGGGATATAGCTGCCGCATGTGAGCCAGCCGCTCCACCCGCGTGTCGCACACGTACTTCACCTCGCAGTCGGGCAGGGAGCTCAGGTTCCGGATCAGGTTCGGGCCCCAGTACCCACAACCGACAACTCCAAAAGTAAGCATCGATATACCTCCAAAGACGAAGTTTGAAGTGTTAAGTTCGAAGTGTGAAGTCAGAGGAAACACGCCGAATCACTTCACACTTCAAACTTGAAACTTCAAACTGTCTACAGATTTTCATACAGCCACCTCGGCACCGGGAATCGTCTCTTGTTGAGAATGACGCCCAGGATGTTCGCGTGTGACATGAGCAGTTGCTGCTTGGCCTCGAGGATGGCCTCCCAGCGGGACCGCTCGGCCTCGACCACGAGGCCCACGCCGTCGCAGAGGCTCGCGGCCCGCACCGTCCACTTCGCCTCGTTGATCGCGGGCAGATCCACGACCACGTAGCGATAGTCTCTCTTGAGCTTCCTCATGGCCGCGGCCCATTCGTCGGGTTTGAAGCATTCCCTGGAATCGTCGTCGAGGGTCCCGGCCGGCAGAAGGCTGAGGTTCTCCACGGGCGAAGGCCGGATCAGTTCGGCGCAGCCGTCGCTGTTGCCCGGGAGATTGGCCCAGCCGCTCGAAGGCTCCATGTCGAAGATGCGGTGCAGCGAGGGATTGGCCAGATTGGCGTCGACGAGCAGGACGGGGCCGTTGGCCTCGCGCGACAGAGCGGCCGCGAGATTGGCCGCCACTTCGCTGACTCCTTCGCCGCGGCTGGAGCTTGCGAGGGCCAGCACGCGGGGCTCGGCTCGCGTCGAGCCTTCGGCGCCCTGGGTCAGATGGTGCGCCAGGGCCTGGTAATGGTCCCGGACCGCGGCCGGGATGTCCCACGAGACCGGCTCCGGCACGGCCGAGGGGATCAGATGCTCGGCGAATCGGGACCGCCGCCTGACGGGACGGATGACGCCGGCCCGCGCGTGGGGCACGTAGGCGAGGGCCGGCAGACGCAGTTTCTGCACGACTTCCCGCGGCGTGCGGATCGTGTGGTCGAGGTACTCGCATGCGAAGGCCAGGACGACCGAGCCGAAGCAGCCGAAGAGAATGCCCAGCATCAGTTGCATGGGACCGTTCGGCCGCACGGGCTGCGAAGAGGCCGTCGCGGGCTGCACGATGGCGATGTTCGAGATCCGCTCGGCGTCGAGCGCCTGGTCGATCCGGGCCTGCTCCAGATTGTCGGCGTACTTGCGATAGTTGGCTTCCTGAATCTCGATCTCGCGTTGCAGACGCCGGATCTGAGTGGCGGTTTCGTTCAGACTCGTCATGCGCGCCCGGGCGTCGGCCAGTCTCTTCTTGAGCGTCGCGATCTCGCCTTCGCGGGCGATGATGTTCGCCTGTTCTGTCAAGAGGGAGTTCTCCGTCCCCTGGCGGGCGCCGTTCACTCCGGTGGTGGTCTGCGTCCGAAGCGGCGTCTCCTGCGCCAGGAGATCCTGGGCCTCGACGATCTGCCTGCGGATCTCCTGCATCTGCCGGCTGTCGTCGTTGTACTTGGAGGCCAGGTCCTGTTCCCGCAACTGGAGGTCGTAGAGCCGCTGACGCATCGCGTCGGCCGCGACGTTCGGAAAACCCGTCGTCGTCGAGGTCACGATCGTCTCGGGCAACTGGGCCAGCGCCTCCCTGAGATTCGTGATCCTTGCCTGGGAAGAGGCCTTGGACGATTCGGCCCGGTCGATTTCCTGCTCGATAGTGCCGATTCGTTCCATGGTCACGCGGAGTTCCTCCTCGATGGAGGACGTGCCGGCGCTGCTGACGGCGGTTTTCAACTGTTGCTCCATCTCCGCGAGCTGCTTTTGCAGCAGGCGGCACTGCTCGGAGAAGAACGCGTACGAGCCGGTCATCGAGTGGACCGCGACTCGCTCGTTGAGGTACACCTTAATCGTTTCGGTGAGGATCTTCTGAGCCAGAGCCGGCGAGCCGGCCTCGTAGTACACGGAGATGATGTTGCTGGTGTCCTTCTCCGTCAGAACGCGCGTGCTCCTGGCGAGAACCTGGAGCGCCTTGTCCTGCTCGCTCATGGGTTGGCGCAGGCCGGTCTGCTGGAGCAGGTTCCCGGCCCACCCCTTGGCCTTGGCGACCGTCCCGGCGGCTTCGCCTTCGGGTTGCGGCCGGGCGTCGGACGCGGGGCTCCCGGTCGTATTGCCGAGGATGGTCGCGGCGCCGAGCGAACTGACGACTTTCTCCGCAATTCGGTGGCTGCGGAGGATTTCCAGCTCGGTCTGGATTTCGCTCTCCCGCGACTTGGTGATCGGCACGATCTGGCCGGTGGTCGCGGTCGGGTCGAGTGAGACGCTCTCGCGTCCCAGGCGCACGAGCAGTTTGGCCTCCGACTGATAGACCCTCTTGGCCCTCAGCGTGAGCACGGTGCAGCCGAGGATCGCGATGACGAAGAACAGGAACATGCGGGACTTGTGCCGGAACAGAATGTAGCACAGGTCGCGGAGCGACGTCCTTCGTTGATCGGCGGCGTCGGCCGGATGCTCAGGAATCCCGGTGTGTGGCATGAGTAACAAACTGCGTCTGCCTCAATCGTTGTTCGGGACGGAGAAGTACACGGGAATCCGCGGGATCAGCTTGTTGATGTGCTGCTCGATCCATAGATCGACCTTGGCGATCTTCGTTCGCGGCACGTACACGATGTCGCGGGGATGGAGGTAGAACGGCTCCATGCCCTCGCCCTCCATGGTGGACTTCATGTCCGTTTTGAAGCCCTGCCAGCGGCCGCCAGTCTGCCGGATGACGATCACGCTGTCGAGCCGGGCCTCGTCCATGTCGAAGCCGCCCGCCTCCATGATCGCCTCGGCGGCCGTCATGTCGCCGGGCATTTGAATCATGCCCGGCCGGACTACCTCGCCCGTGACGAAGACCCGCCGGTCGTACTGCGACTTCAGGAGAATCGTGATCTTGGGGTCTTTCAGGTGCGAATCGTACAGCGTCAGCAGCAGGTCGCGCACCTGGGCGGGCGTCTTGCCCTCGACGGGCACCTCGCCCACGAGCTGCAGCGCGATCTTGCCGTCGGGGCGGACCGACTGCGTGACATCGAGTTCCGGCGTGTAGAAGAACTTGACCTCGAGGACGTCGCCCGCCCGCAGGAGAACGTCGCGGGGGCCGGAGGTCCGGGTCTGAGGGGCCTTCTGCGCCGGCTTGCCGTCGGTCCCGCCGTAGGGGATCAGCGCCGCATTGGGGTCGTCGCTCGCCGCTTCTTCGTCGTCGGCGGACGCGGATTTCGCAATTTCTTTCGCCACGGCGTTCGCGTCGTCGGGCGCCCTGCGCCGATGCGAGCTCCGGCAGCCCGCCAGGCACAGACCCGCTGCGGCCGCCAGAATCATCGCGGTGTGAATCGTCGAAACGCGCGCACTTTTCATGGGTATCCCTGCTCCGCGGATGCGCGGATCGCATCCGTCATTGTGATCGATTTCACCCTCACGGGGTCCCAACGTCCCGAAATGCCGTATGCGAGAGGCAGGTTGGATTCGCCTCAGCGGGGTTGGCATGCTGGCGATCGGCGGCCGCAGAGGATTGCTGGAGGGCCTCCTCGAATCGTCCCCTGCGCGAAGCTCCGCTCCGTCGGTGTCACGGCCAGATCCTATAACTCCCGGCTCGTTGCCACCGCTATCCTTATTCACGCCTTGCTTGTTCCATTGCCGTTGCCGGGCCGATTCCCGTTGCTTCGGACGCCATCCTGTGTGTGCCTCGACTCCGTGGCGGCGTCGAAATCGCCCGACCCCGACGCTGGGTTGTTCGGCGTTTGCCGAGGCGGACTTTAGACCTTCGCCGGGCAGGGGGATTCGCCGCCCGGTCGTTATGGGGACGTGGGCGAGTTATGCGACGTGACGCCGCCCCCGAAGGGCGGTGTGCCCGGCTAAAGTGAATCTTCCATGTCCACTATCTTTCGCAAAGTCTTGACAATGGCTCCTGAATCTGGTACACTGCATGCTTCATGGGGGTGATTGCTGAGTTCGGTCTCTGCGACGACTCTATAAGTTCCAGAACCACACGCCGCATCGTGTGGATTGACTAGTTGGATGGAGGAGATGAGGTGATGATCGGTGTGAGTCGGTCGGCGTCAGTCGGTCGGTCGGCGCCCGCGTCTGCCGCGAACGTGGTTCGTCGGATCAACTCGATGGAGGCGTTCCACGGCGAGTTGAGAAAACGCGAGCAATTGGCCGGGAGCCAGTGCTATTGTTTCTCGCTGATTGTGTTCGACATTCGTGGGGACAAGAAATCCTTTGCCTCGCGAGCGCTATGGCAGGCCCTGGCCGGGCGGCTGCGGGCTGTGGACGTTGTGGGCTGGTACGACCGGAGTTGCCTCGGCGTGATCCTCCCGTACTGCGATTCGAGCACGGCGCTGCGCCTGGCGGGGGACATCTGCCACCTCGTTCGGGACAGCGTGTCTCCGATCTACACGGTCCAGGAGTATTCGTGCCGGCTCGATCCCCGGCCGCAATGCGACGCCTGCCGGGCCTGCGCCGCCAATAGAGCCCGCCTCTCGCAACTCGAAGAACAGGGGCAATCCGCGCTGCCCCTGTGGAAACGGGCGCTCGACATTCTCGGCTCCGCCGTGGGGCTGATTCTCCTGTCGCCCGTGTTCGTGCTGGCGGGCCTCTTCATCAAGTGCGTGTCCCGCGGCCCGATCTTCTTTCGCCAGGAGCGAATCGGCTACATGGGCCGCACGTTCCGGCTGTGGAAGTTCCGCACGTACGAGCACAAGGCCGACACGAGCCAGCACGAGAAATACGTCAAGAGTCTGATCGAGGCCGCCCGCCAGTCGAAGGGCTCGCAGCAGACGGCCATGCGAAAGCTCGACCGCGCCCCGGGCATCATCCCGTTCGGCAACCTGCTCCGCAAGACCTGCATCGACGAGTTCCCGCAACTGATCAACGTCCTGGTCGGACAGATGAGTCTCGTCGGACCCAGGCCGCCGATCCGCTACGAAGTCGAGCAGTACGACGCCTGGCACAAAGGCCGGCTCTACGCCGTGCCCGGCATGACGGGCCTCTGGCAGGTCAGCGGCAAGAACCGATTGTCTTTCAATGAGATGGTCCGTCTGGACATCCAGTACCTTCGGAGCGCCAGCCTCTGGCTCGATCTCAAGATTCTCCTGAAGACCCCGATCGCCATCGTGACGCAGATTCTGGACTCCCTCCACGAGAAAAAGCGGGAAGAGAGGCAGGAGCGCAGAACCGCGGCGTGACCGGATCGTGTCGCGACTTCGGTCGCCCGCAGCGTTCGGCTTCGAATCTGCCTGCCGCGAAGAATTAAGCCGTGGGGAAAGACGTGAAAAAACAGAGGGAGGAGATGCGAACGAGCGGTTCGTCCCCTCCCTCTTGATTTTCCGGCTTCGCCCGGCTCTCGCGTCCATGCTCGGGACTATCCCGCCAGCCTCCGACCTTCTTTCCTTCCTACCTTCTTACCTTCTCCCAAAGGCCCGGGGCCCTGACCTACGACGGCGCAGAACGCAACTGCGAGCAGAATAGGGGGGCAGGACAAGAAGCGGCAGGCTGTCGCGGGGCCTGATCCGCGTCGCTCCCTACAAGTTAACTCGCGTTAAACGACGTAAGATGAGGCCCCGCAACAACTTGCGGAAGAATTGAAATGGACAGGGTAGGAATCGAACCTACGTAGGCTTACGCCAATGGGTTTACAGCCCATCCCCTTTAGCCGCTCGGGCACCTGTCCGAGTTCCCGGCCGCAATACCCGCGACCAGAACCCTATTAAACCGAAAACCCCCGCCTGTGTCAACCGTCCCGGCAGATTTTCTTTCACCTCCATTCCTACGCCTTCCCTCGGCTCCTCCCGAAGGCGGGGGAATGAGCATATTATCAGGCGGTATTCCCTGGCGCGAGAGTATATAATGGGGTACGGATGACAGGGACAAAGTTCGTACATACGCGAGAGAGTGATCGTGGCCGTGAGGTCATTCGCATCATAGTCGCAACTGCGTTGGTTCTTTATAGAGGAGGAGCGTCATGCTTGGGAAACCGCGTCTGTTGGCTCTCTTGGTTCTGCTTGCGATGTTCGGAATTATCAGACAGGCTGCCGGCGAGCCTGTTCCCGGCGAATCCCTCAGGGTCGGCGCCGTCCTCGACTTGGGGAAAGACCTTGGCGCCAATAGCTCCATGTTCAACCCCCGTTCGTTTCGCGGCAAGGACTACCTCGCTCAAATCAATGTTCCCAATTGTGGAGTAGGCCGCTATCCGGCGGGCTGGACCCACTATGAGGCTCTCGCAAAGATCGGAGACGGCAAAGAGGTGCGTATGGCTTGTGCGTTCCCGGCCGCCGACTATGTGCTCCTGGCCGGGGGAGCCGGCAGCGATTATTTCTCCAGGATCGATCCCAACCTCGGCCTCGGCACTCGCGTGTTCGCGACGAATCTGGCCGTCACGCCCAGCTCCTACGACTGGGTGGACGATGACACGATCATTCACAACAGCTACAAGAGCGGGCTGAGGAACAACCTGTACCTGACGGATGTCACGCCCGCCCCGTTCCAGGTCACCGCCAACACGAGCTGGAATGCCAACGGCTACGTTGCCGCCGGGACAACCACACGCATCCGAAACGTCCGGGTGGGCGATGTGTATCGGGGCTATGCCTACTACGGCGATTCCGGCGTGAACACCGCGGGATTCTGGGCGATCGATCTTGCGACCGGCGCCACCACGCGGCTGGGAGTCGTGGAAGTCACCGGCGACGGCAGTTGGGGAGTCTGGACCGTCAAGGAAGTGGATGGATTCCTGTATGTCCATACGACGCATAACGGCATCTACGTTTACAGCATGACCGACGCCACGACCCTTGGGACTCTGCATACTCGATACACGAAGGAAAGACTGGACGCCCTGACGGGAGCCACCAACCCGAATTGGGGTTTCGACGTGGTGGATGGCGGGGCCAGAATGCTGCTCAGCGGCGACGTCGGCAAGGTGATCGAGATCGTGGACTCCAGGGTTGCCGACGCTCCTTACCCGCCCGACGGCGCGGTCGATGTAAGTCAGACCTCGATCCTCAGATGGTCTTCCGGAAAGGCGGCCGCTTCGCACGACGTGTACTTCGGCACGGACAAGGATGCCGTCGCCGACGCCAATACGGCGGCGGATGTCTACTTGGGCCGACAGGCGTTGGATCAGACCACGTTTGATCCCGGCACGCTGGAGTGGGGCACCACGTACTTCTGGCGGATCGATGAGGTCAACGAGGCCGATCCGGGCAGCCCCTGGAGGGGCCGCGTCTGGACCTTTACGACGGCGGACTTTATCGTCGTCGACGACATGGAAAGCTACACCGACGACGAGGGCAATCGCATCTACGAGACCTGGGTCGACGGCTACCCCGATCGCAACGGCGCCATGGTCAGCAATTTCGAAGCGCCGTTTGTCGAGTACACGATTGTTCATGGAGGCAGACAATCGATGCCGCTAAGCTATGACAACGCCCGGCTGTCGTTCTACAGCGAGGCGGAGCTGGATTTCAGCCCGGCCCAGAACTGGACGGTCAACGGAGGCGGGACGCTGGCGCTCTTTGTTCGAGGCAACGAAGCCAACGGCGGCGAACCACTCTACGTTGCCGTTGAAGACAGCGCGGGCAAGAAAGCCATGGTGACCCATCCGGACGCCGCCGTGGCGACCAAGACCGTGTGGACCGAGTGGAAAATCCCGCTGAGCAGCTTCGCCGGCGTGAGCTCGGCCAGGGTCAAGAAGCTGTACATCGGGCTCGGCGACCGAACGAACCCGAAGGCGGGCGGCTCGGGGCGCATCTACATCGATGATATCCGTATCGAGAAGCCCTGATCGCGGATCGGAGCCAATAGCCCGGCGTGGCTTCACCGCTTACCGATGAAGCCACGCCTTTTTCTGAAGTGCATCCGAACAGGGCGATGGCCGTCGAGGATCAGGTCTTGTGCCCGGAGTCGATCGTTCGCCACATGTGGAGCTTCGTGACATAGTCCGAGCCCACGACGCCTGCGAGCGCGTCACCATCGCCTCCTGTCATGTTCTCCTGTAGGAATAGGTCGTTGTGCCCTTCGGAGCGCCGGCGCTGTCGAACTCGGTATAGGTCGCTCGGATTTCGTTAAAGCTGAGCGAGAGCTCCTCCACCGGGAAGCTGCCGGTTGTGTCCGTCAGGCGATAGCTCGTGACCAGCACGTCCATGAGGTCGTAGGCGTAGAAGGTCTTGTTCCCGGCCCCCGTGGAGCGGGTCACGTGGATTCTTGCGGCCTTGAGATGCGTGCCCTGGCTTGCATACTGGGCAAGCTTGGGGCTGGCCTTGTCGAGCACCTTGGTCACGACGAAATCCTTCACGATCGCGCGTCCCGCGCTCGCGGGTCCGCTGGTGTCCGGGACCGTCAAAGCTTGAGTGAATGATAAGGCGACGCTCCAGCCGGCGTGGTCTTTATCCGTGGATTCGCCCTGGATTCCATCGAACCCGATGAAGAGAACCGTCTGGTCGGCCGCGGGACCGGCAAGAGGAGCGGGAACAGGCTGTACGAACGTACGGGCGGCCTCGCGACCGATCCCCAATTCATCAGCGAACGCCAGAATGGAGACTGCGAACAGCAGGAGCATCGCAATCGCGCCGACGGTCGCCTTCGCATGGTTCTTGTGTGTGGTCATCCTGTTGCCCTTTCAACAGAGTGGATCCTGTACCTTACGACTTCGACGTCAGGATAGCACTTCCGAACGCGATGCGGCTTCGTCTTCTTCCTCTGTTGTTCGCGGCGACCCGCACGGCCCAGCAGCCGTCGTCAGTCGCATTCCATCGGGAAGTAGGCCTTGGCGTTGTTGAAGCAGATGTCCTCGACCATCTTGCCGAGCAGGGGCAGGTCCTTGGGCAGCAGACCTGCCTCGACGTCGCCGCCGAGCAGGTTGCACAGGACCCGGCGGAAGTACTCGTGCCGCGGGTAGGACAGGAAGCTGCGGGAGTCCGTCAGCATGCCCACAAAGCGGGCGAGCAGCCCCATGTTCGCCAGCGTCCGCATCTGGTTCTCCATGCCGTCCTTCTGATCGAGGAACCACCAGCCGGAGCCGAACTGGAGCTTGCCGGGGGCCGAGCCGTCCTGGAAGTTGCCGATCATCGTCGCGAAGACCGCGTTGTCTCGCGGGTTGAGGTTGTAGAGGATCGTCTTGGGCAGGCGGCCCTGGGCGTCCAGGCGGTCGAGGAATTTCGAGAGCGGGCGGGCGACTTCGAGATCGCCGATCGAATCGCAGCCGATGTCCGGGCCGAGCTTCTTGAACAGTCGCGTGCAGTTGTTGCGGAGGGCGCCGACGTGGAGCTGCTGCACCCAACCTCGTTCGGCGTCCATCAGAGCGAATTCGACCATCATCGCGGACTTGAACTGCAGGATCTCGTGGAGGTTCAGGGAGCGGCCGGTGCGGATCTTGTCGAAGATGGCGCGGATCTCGCTGTCCGTGTAGTCCTCGGCGTAGGCGGTGTCCAGGCCGTGATCGGAGAGGCGGCAGCCGTGATCGTGAAAGAACGCGTGGCGGCTGCGGAGGGCCTCGATGAAGGCGGGGAAGGCGGCGATTTCGACGTCGCAGAGTTCCCCGAGCTTGTCGACAAACGCGTTGAGCTTGGGCAGGTCCTCCGCGGCCATGGCGGGGTCCGGCCGCCAGGCGGTGTGGACTTTGACCTCGAAGCCGTCCTGGCGGATCTTGCTGTGGTGTTCGAGCGTGTCGAGCGGCCCTTCGGTCGTGCAGACCAGGCGCACGTTCATCTTCCGCATGATGTTTCGGACGCTGAATTCGGGCGAGCGGAGCATTTCGCCGCACTCGTCGTAGATGTCCTGCGCGGTGGCGGGGCCGAGCAGCCGGCCGGTGATGCCGAAGGGCCGGCGAAGCTCCAGGTGCGTCCAGTGGTAGAGCGGATTGCCCAGGCAGGCGGGCACCGTCGCGGCCCACTTCTCGAACTTCTCCCAGTCGGAGGCGTCGCCCGTGACGAACTTCTCGGGCACGCCGTTGGTCCGCATCGCGCGCCACTTGTAGTGATCGCCCTGGAGCCAGGCCTGCGAGAGGCTGGCGAAACGATGGTCGGCGGCGATCAGGTGGGCCGGGAGGTGGCAGTGATAGTCGTAGATGGGCATGCCCGCCGCGTGGTCGTGATAGAGCGCCCGGGCGGTCCTGGTTTGGAGCAGAAAGTCCTCGGTCATGAACTGGCCTGCCATGTTTCTCCGTTTCTCCTTTCGCGATCAGGCATCGCGGGTTTGATAGGATTCGCACCCGATTTCTGCGGGCGTGAATTGCCTGGGGTCATTCATCCTGCGGCTTCTGGTCGCTGCCGGGCCTCTTCGGCGGGCCTTTGAACTCAGCCATCTTCTTCGCCCAGTCGGATACCTCGCTGCTGGTCTTCTTGCGCTGCGCCGAGTACTGTTTCGGCCGCATCGCCTCTTCCCGGTCCAATTTGCGGTTGTAAAGCCAATACGCAATCCACCCGCCGCCCACGACGATGACGCTGACGATCACAAAAATGCCATACCAGCCCATGGTGTCATTCCTTCAGTGGTTCGAAGCCCAAAAGCTATCACCGCGCTACCGGCATCCTAATGCAATCTCGAAATCGGGTCAACCCGGATTGAGAGGCGGCATTCGGCTGAATCTCCGCCTTGGGCGGGCGTCGCGGAGATCAATCTATCAGGTATTCTGTTATAACCGGCCGGGGCCGAGGGGTGAAATCATCCTCGCGGTTCTCTCGCGGATTTCGAGAGGACGCGATCGGATGCGTCGTGAATGTGCGTATCGCGCAAAAGGCAGACGCCCAGCCGTCCGACATCCCAACCTGCGACGAGGAGCAGCAGAAGGCCGATGTTGTCGGACCATGCGGTTGCGGCTCTCTCGGAGGTCATTCTTTCGGCTGTCATCGAAATGAACGGAACGTTCTGTGACATGGCCGGGCCGCACGAGCGAAGAGGCACGACCCCTCGCCATGAGACGAAGCGAAATCCGGTTATGCCGCATTGACAAACTCATGAATTCAGGAGTATAGGGTGGGTCGTGAGACGAGATGGGAGCGGCGCATTCATCAAGGAGGAATGACATGAAGCGTGCAGGATCAATAGTATTGCTCGTGTTGCTTTCGACGCTCGCCGGCAGCGCGAAGGCGTTCGTCCTGTCCAACGTGGACGGGGATTGGAGCAACTGGGTGGGCGGCTTCAACGTCAATACGCCCAGCGGCGTGCCCAACCCGGGCTACGGCAACCAGTCGCAGGATCAGATTCGCTGGGGGACGCTGTTCAGTCCGGGCACCGTCGGCAAGCAGAGCGGCCTGGGCTTCACGGGCTCCGCAGGGTCCGGCGCGACGGTGTCGTTCGGACCCGGCGAGGCGTTCCAGATCGGCGAACTCGAACATTTCAACTGGCCGATCGACGCGGGCACCAACGTGACGGACGTGCGATTGACGCTGAACATGGCCTTCACGGATCCGTCGGGCCTCGACGAGAGTCTCTTCTTCACGATCCACATCAACGAGACGGAGAACACGGCCGGCCCCGTGCCCGACATCATCTCCTTCCCCGGAGCGCTCCCCAGCGTGCCGTTCACCGTCGGGACGCAGGACTACACGCTGGACATCCTGGGTTTCGGCCCGAACGCGGACAGCATCCTGAGCCAGTTCGTCTCGCCGGAGAACGTCGACAATCAGACGTTTCTCTGGGGGCGGATCACCGGAACGGGCGAGCCTGTGGTTCCGGCGCCGGCTGCGGTCGTGCTTGCCGGCGTGGGAATGGCCGCAATGAGCGTGCTCCGCAGACGCAGAGCCCTTTGACCGTCGACGTACGACGCTGCCGTCTCTTGGGAGACATCCGGGAACAGGCGTGTCTCGGGAGAAGGGCGTTTTCTGCTTGGACGGGGCAACCGGCTCTGGTAGTCTCTGCCCATGTTCTCCGGGCGCAAAATCAAGCTGGTGATCGCCTATGACGGCACCGAGTACCACGGCTGGCAGATTCAGCCGGGGTTTCGGACCGTGCAGAGCGCGTTGTGCGAGGCGGCGACGGCGTTGCTTCGTTCTCCGACCCGCGTGGTCGGGGCCAGCCGGACCGACGCCGGCGTTCACGCGATGGGGCAGGTGGGTCTGATCAAGACGACGAGTCCGATCGCCGCGGAACATCTGGGGCGGGCGATCAACGAGCTGCTGCCGCGGGACATCGCGGTCTTGGACGCGAAGGACGTCCCGCCGGACTTCGATCTGGTGGGCGACGTCGTTCGCAAGGCCTATCGATATACGATCTACACAGGCCGGATTCGCCCGGTCCGTCGGATTCGATTCTGCTGGCACTACCCGAGCCGTCTGGATGTCCCGGCTATGCAGGCGGCGGCGAGGCTCCTCACCGGGACGCACGATTTCCGCTCGTTCGCGGCGGCTCTCGAGCCGGGCGAGAACACTGTGCGGACCCTGTTCCGCTTCGACGTCGCGCCCGGCGCGGAGGCCGACCCCGACGCGATCGCCATCGATCTCGAAGGCGACGGCTTTCTGCACCACATGGCGCGAATTCTCGTGGGCACTCTGGTCGACGTGGGGCGAGGGCACTGGAAGCCCGAGGAGATGGCCGCGATCCTGGAGGCTTGCGATCGGCAGGCCGCGGGTCATCTCGCCCCGGCCGGCGGCCTGTCTCTGGAATGGATTCGGTACAGGCAGCAAGAGTGAAACGGGGATCGTAAAAGCAGGGATGCAAGCGTCCGGTATTCTTCTCTCTCACTTCAAACATCAAACTTCACACTTCCTTCCTGCGTGATTTCGGCTCCGAGAATCAGCACAAGGATCATTCTCAAGTTCCGCAAGGTTGCGTAAGTCTCAAGAGGTAGATGAGTCTGCGTGCGATCGTACGCACGAGAGAAACAACAGGGGAATCCATGGGAAGGGAACAGCCATGTTATCGGATGAAGAAGGGCGAGATTACGGCACGGGCACTTACGCCCATCGATGGAACGTAGATTGGCGGCGAGTCTCGTGGGGGGCGATTTTCGCCGGGACGTTTGTGAGCCTGGCGATTTTCCTCACGCTTCAGATCCTGGGAGCGGGCATCGGGGCTTCGACGATCGATCTGACGGGAAGGGAGACGTCCAGTCCCAGCGCCTACGGAATCGGGGCTGCGATCTGGTGGCTCATCACCGGGCTCATCGCACTGTTCATCGGCGGATGGGTTGCGGGCCGGCTCGGCTGGTTGCCGCATAAGATCGACCGGATGCTGCACGGGCTTACCACGTGGGCGTTCTTCTATGTCGTCATGTTCTATTTGCTCACGACGACGTTGAGCGCTCTGGTGGGCGGGAGTCTCTCGATGTTGGGCAAGACCGCCTCGGCGGCCGGCCAGGCGGCCACCTCGCCGCAGGCTCAGCAGATGGCCCAACAGCAAGGCATCAACCTGGATACGATCAAGCAACAGATTGCCAAAGCCATGGGGGCTGATACGGGCCAGCCGGGCCAGCAAGGTCAGCAGGCGGATCTCGGCCAGGCGGCTTCGGCCATGGGCGACTATCTCAAGAGCGACAAGACGCCTCAGGATCGGCAAAGAGCCGCACAGCAGATCGCCCAGGCTACCGGCAAGAGCGAAGCCGAAGCTGACCAGATGATCGCAAAGATGGATCAAACGACGGAACAGGCCAAAGAGACCGGCGAGCAGGTGGCCAACGTGACCGGCGTTACGTTCATCGGGATTGCGATCTCGATGCTGCTCGGCGCGGTGGCGGCCGTACTTGGCGGCTTGGCGGCGCCTGCGCCCCGCAACGTGTATCCGTATGATCGAGATCGCGGCCGCACCGTCAAGACCGAGACAGAGACCTATGCGGCTCGTTGAGGGCAGCGTAGATCGTGAAGTGTATCTCGTGAAGCGTGAAGCGTCGGAAGAGGGCGGGCCAGTCTCGTCCGAGGCGCTTCACGTTTCATGCTTCACAAGCGACGACGCGTGGGCAGGGATTTGAGATCTCAGATGTGAAGTCTCAAATCTCCCCACTATCGGCCCTGGAGAAGAGAATTCAGGAGGCCGCCGGCGGGAGTCTTGGCTTCGAACTTGATGTCCGCCAGCCGCGTCTTGCCCATCCACTCCACCGTGACCCTCACGGATTCCTTCTGGGCCTTCTGAGCTTCCGCGATCAGTCTCTCGATGGTCCCGACGTTGTCGACGGAAACGCCGTCGACGGCACGGATCAGTTCGAAGGCGCTGATCCTCGCCAACGCTGCGGGCGTTCCCGGCTCGACCTTCGTCACCACCACGGCCGGCTCGTCCGATTTCATCCGGAGGGCCGCACGGACCTCGTAGGTGGCGTCTTTGACCGTCAGGCCGAGCTTCTCATTCTTGTACTTGGCCGCGCTGAGCATGTCGCGTGGCGCCTGCTGGATCGTGAACTCCTTCTCGATGATTTCCGTGCCATGGATGTAGCTGAGCTTGACCGTCGTGTCCCGGCCGATGTCCGCCAGCAGGTTGGT
>JBDKUU010001016.1:0-11221 GCA_039679525.1 Phycisphaerales bacterium
CATGGGCTCCTGCGCCAATTCCGGCGGCATGTACGACATCTACAGCGTCGTGCAGGGCATCGATAAGTTCCTTGGCGTGGATGTGTACATCCCCGGCTGCCCGCCCCGGCCGGAGGCTTTCATGCAGGGGCTACTGTTGTTGCAGGATGCGATCGGCAAGGAGAAACGCCCCCTGAGCTGGGTGGTCGGTCCGCAGGAGGTGATCCGGCCGCCCATGCCGAGCCAGAGGGACGCCAACAGGCTGCAGCGGCGGCAGGTGAAGCACCTGAATTCTCCGGATCATGTGTAAGGCAAGACCGCGAGGGCAACCACGACCAGATGAATGAACATCCTTCCGTAATTGAAGAACTGCGAGGCCGGTTCGGCGCTGAGACCGTCGTCGAGCAGACGACCGCGGACGACGTCCCGACGATTTGGGTTGGAGTCGACAGGGCCGCGGCGTTTCTGGGCTATTTGAAGAAGGACAGCCCTGCGCCCTATCGCATGCTCTACGACGTGACCGCCATCGACGAGCGCACGCGGCGGGTTCGTCCGCAGCAGCCGGACAGCGATTTCACCGTGGTGTACCAGCTTCTGTCCTTTGATCGCAACGCGTACGTCCGAATCAAAGACGCCCTCCGAGGCGAGGCCCCATCCATTCGCACGATCACCGACCTCTGGCCGTCGGCCAACTGGTACGAGCGCGAGCTCTGGGACATGTTCGGCATTCGCGTCGAAGGCCATCCTGACCTTCGTCGCATCCTCATGCCCCCCTGGTGGCAGGGGCATCCGCTTCGCAAGGACCATCCCGCCCGCGCCACGGAGATGGAGCCCTTCCGGCTGCCCGACGATAAGCGGGCCGAATACGAGAGGGAACTGCAATTCGACCCGTCGCAGTGGGGCCTTCCCGACCGCACGGGCCAGACGGAACTGATGTTCCTGAACGTGGGTCCTCAGCATCCGAGCACGCACGGCGTCTTTCGAGTCATTCTGGAATTGAAGGATGAGGAGATCGTCAACGCCATCGCGGACATCGGCTATCACCACCGTGGGGCCGAGAAGATGGGCGAGCGGCAGTCGTGGCACACCTATATCCCCTATACAGATCGCGTGGACTACCTGGGCGGCGTCGTCAACAACCTGGCATATCTGCTGCCCCTCGAACGGCTGGCGGGCATCGAAGTGCCCGATCGGGCGAAGGTGATTCGGGTGATGATGTCGGAGCTGTTCCGAATCGCCTCGCACCTGGTCTTCTACGGCACGTTCGCCCAGGACCTCGGAGCCCTTTCCCCGGTCTTCTATATGTTCACCGATCGCGAGCGGCTATTGGCCATCGTGGAAGCGGTGTGCGGCGCTCGCATGCACCCGAACTGGTTCCGCATCGGCGGTGTCGCCCAGGATCTGCCCGAGGGCTGGGAGGGGCTTGTTCGGGACTTTCTCCGGTACATGCCGCGTCGCCTGCGGGAATACGACACGCTGGTCCTGCGCAATCGGCTCTTCAAGGCTCGGACGCAGGGCATCGGCGCCTATACCGTCGACGAGGCGATCGAGTGGGTCGTTACGGGCCCCAACCTGCGGGCCTGCGGCCTCGAATGGGACTTTCGCAAGAAAATGCCGTACTCGGGCTATGACCAGTTCGACTTCGATATTCCGACCGGCCGGCACGGCGACTGTTACGACCGGGCGGCCGTGCGGGTCGAGGAGATCCGTCAGAGTCTGCGCATCATCCAGCAGTGCGTGGACAACATGCCGCCGGGGCCGTACAAATCGGAGCATCCGCTGACCACCCCGCCTCTCAAGGACCGGACGATGTTCGACATCGAGACGCTCATCGACCATTTCCTCAACGTGAGCTGGGGGCCGGCGATTCCCCCGGGGGAAGCGTTCTTCGGAATCGAGGCCACGAAGGGCAACAACGGCTACTATCTGGTCAGCGACGGCAACACCATGTCCTATCGCACGAGGATTCGCGCGCCGTCGTTCGCGCACCTTCAGACCGTGCCATGGCTGACCCGGGGGCTGATGGTCTCCGACCTGATCGCGATCCTGGGCAGCATCGATTTTGTCATGGGCGACGTGGACCGCTGAATCTGTCTTCATGGGAGTTGAGACGACGCAATGCTGACGGAGCAGGAGAGAAAAGAGATCGATGAGGAGCTGGCGAAGTACGACAAGAAGCGTGCCGCCGACGTGGAAGCCCTCAAGATCGTGCAGAACCACCGGGGGTGGATCTCGGACGAGAGCCTCCGGGATGTCGCACGATACCTCGATATGACGGTTGACGAGCTGGACAGCGTGGGCACCTGCTACAACTACATCTTCCGCAAGCCGGTGGGCAGGCACATCATCCGCATCTGTGACTCCATCAGTTGCTGGATCGTGGGCTACGAGCCGATTCTCAGGCACATCGAACGCCGGCTCGGCATTCTGCCGGGCCAGACCACGGACGATGGACGTTTCACGCTGCTTCCCGCCGCCTGTTTGGGGGCCTGCGACAAAGGGCCCGTCATGATGGTGAACGATCAGCTCTACGTGGAGCTGACGGTGACCAAGGTCAACGAAATCCTCGATCGATATCGATAGCGCGAGGGTGTGTGGATAAACCCCTGACACAAAACATCAGGCCCGGCCGGGAGCCGCTCGACATCGCCGAGTACGAGCAGGCCGGAGGGTACCAGGCTCTGCGAAAGGCCCTGCAGATGTCCCCCGCCCAGATTCGCCAGATTGTGACCGACGCGAATGTCCTGGGCCGGGGCGGGGCGGGATTCCCCGCCGGCACGAAGTGGGGCTTCACCGCCACGGGCGAGAGCGTCCATCGGCGCAAGTTCCTGATGGTCAACGCCGACGAGATGGAGCCGGGCACATTCAAGGACCGGTACCTGCTGGAGGGAGATCCGAACCTGGTTGTCGAGAGCGCGATCGTCAGCGCCTACGCCATCGAAGCGCACACGGCGTACATCTTCCTGCGATGGGCCTACAAGCTGGCGGACGAGCGGTTGACCAAAGCCATCTCCCAGGCGTACGAGCGCAAGTACCTCGGAGCCAACATCCTGGGGTCGCCGTACAGCCTCGACATCCATCTGCACACCAGCGCCGGCCGCTACATGTGCGGCGAGGAAAACGGGCTTCTCGACGCGCTCGAAGGCAAGCGTCCGATCCCGAGAACCCGGCCTCCTCATGCGGTCACCTGCGGGCTCTGGGGTCTTCCCAGCGTCATCAACAACGTCGAGACTCTCGCCAACGTCCCGCATATCGTCCTGAGAGGAGCCGACTGGTTCAAGGGTCTCAGCAAGACAGGGGAGGGCGGGACCAAGCTCTACGGCGCCAGCGGACGCGTTCGCCGGCCGGGGATTTGGGAACTGCCGATGGGAACGCCTTTGGGCGAGATTTTCAACGAGTGCGCCGGCGGGATGATGGAAGGGTACGGCTTCCGCGCTCTGTTGCCGGGGGGAGCTTCGACGAAGTTCCTGCTCGAAGAGCATTTCGACGTTCCGATGGATTTCGCTTCAGTTCAGAAGGCCGGAAGCAGGCTGGGGACAGGGACCATCATCGTGCTCGACGACAAGACCTGCCCGGTCGGCGCGCTCAACAATCTCCAGCAGTTTTTCCGGCGGGAGTCCTGTGGGTGGTGCACGCCATGCCGGGAGGGGCTGCCGTGGGTTTCGCGCATTCTGGAGGCCATGGAGCGGGGCGAGGGACGGCCCGAGGATCTTGGCATTCTGAAGGAGCACACCTGGCTGCTCGGCATGGGCCACACGTTCTGCGCCCTGGCCCCGGGGGCGATGATGCCTCTGGAATCGGCCCTCAAATTTTTCCCAGAGGATTTCGAGCAACACATTCATCAGCATCGCTGCCCCTGGAGATAGCCGTGTCCACGATTTTCATCGACAACAAGCCCTATGAGGTGCCGGAGGATCAGAACCTGCTCCACGCGTGTCTGTCCCTGGGATTCGACATTCCCTACTTCTGCTGGCATCCCGCGATGCATTCGGTCGGGGCCTGTCGAATGTGCGCGGTCAAGCAGTTCGCGAACGAGGACGACACCAAGGGCAAGATCGTCATGAGCTGCATGACGTTCGCCAAATCCGGGACGCGGATCTCGATCAACGATCCCGAGGCCGTGAAGTTCCGCAAGTCGGTGATCGAATGGCTGATGCTGAACCATCCGCACGACTGCCCCGTGTGCGACGAAGGAAGCGAATGCCATCTGCAGGACATGACCGAGATGTCGGGGCATGTGTACCGGCGGTACCGTTTCAAAAAGCGAACGTACCGTAACCAGGACCTGGGGCCGTTCATCAATCACGAGATGAACCGCTGCATTCAGTGCTACCGCTGCGATCGCTTCTATATCGACTATGCCGGCGGGCGGGACCTCGATGTCTTCGGCTGGCACGATCGGGTCTATTTCGGCCGTCACCCCGATGGCGTTCTCCAGAGCAAGTTCAGCGGGAATCTCGTCGAGGTGTGCCCGACCGGCGTCTTCACCGACAAGACCTTCCGGCGGCATTACGCGCGAAAGTGGGACCTCCAGACCGCCCCGTCGATCTGCGTCCACTGCGGGCTCGGCTGCAACACGATTCCCGGGGAACGATACGGGACGCTCCGCCGTATCCGCAACCGGTACAACGCGGACGTCAACGGCTATTTCCTCTGCGATCGAGGCCGCTTCGGTTACGAGTTCGTCAACAGCCCTTCGAGAGTCAAGTCCCCGATGATCCGCACGGCGGACGGGCCGTTCATCCCCATCTCGCGGCAAACCATGCTCCAGGGGATCGGCGGGCTCGTGAAGACAGAGCGTGTCATCGGGATCGGCTCGCCCAGGGCGTCCCTGGAGTCGAACTACGCACTGCGCCGGCTCGTCGGCCCCGAGAATTTCTACCTGGGAATGGCGGACGCCGAGACGCGACTGATCTCGTCCGTCATTCGCATCCTGGATCAGGGTCCGGTCCCCTCGGCCTCGCTGAGCGAAGTGGGACAGGCCGACGCGGTGCTCGTCCTGGGCGAGGATGTCTCGAACGTGGCGCCCATGGTCGATCTGGAGCTGCACCGATCGATCCTTCGCAAGCCCAGCGCCATCGCCCGCGACTTGCACATCGCCTATTGGAACGACGCCGCCGTACGGGCCGCGCTCCAAACGGAGCGGGGGCCTCTGTTCATCGCCACCACCCACGGCACCGATCTCGACGCGACTGCGACGCAGGTCTACCACGCGGCTCCTCAGGACATCGCTCGTCTGGGATTCGCGGTGGCGAGCAAGGTGGACGCCGCCTCGCCGGGCGCTGCGGATCTGGCGCCGGACGTGGACGCTCTCGCCAAGAGGATCGCCGACGAACTGCTCGACGCCGAGCGTCCGCTGATCATCTCGGGGACCAGCTGCGGAAGCGAAGCCATCATCGAAGCGGCCACCAACGTCGCGTACGCCCTTCGCCGCAGGAAGCCGAACACGCGGATCTGCTTCACGGTGCCCCGGTGCAACAGCATGGGATTGGGCCTCATCGGCGGCAAGCGTATCGAGTCTGCAACGGAGGCGATGAGGTCCGGCGTATTGACCACGGTCATCGTCCTGGAGAACAACATCTATCGTCACCTCGATCTCGCCGAGGCGGACAAGCTGCTCTACACAGCCAATCACGTGGTCGCCATCGATTCCGTCATGCAGAAGACGGCGGGCGAGTCCGGGTTCATCCTGCCGGCGGCGACGTTCGCCGAATCGACGGGGACATTTGTGAACAACGAAGGCCGGGCCCAGCGGTTCTTCCGGGTGTTCAACCCGGCCGAGAGCGACATCCAGGACAGTTGGCGATGGATCAGCGAGATTCTGCACGCCGCCGGGCTGTGTGCGGAGCCGCCCTGGCGGACGTTCGATGAAATTGTCCGGGACATGGTGCGCGACATCCCGGCCCTTGCGGGCGTCGCTCAGGTCTCGCCGGACGCGGGCTTTCGGATCGACGGAGAGCGGATTCCCCGCCAGCCGCACAGATACAGCGGCCGCACGGCCATGGACGCGGACAAGAACGTTCACGAGCCCAAGCCGTCCGAAGATCCGGATTCGCCGCTGTCGTTCTCCATGGAGGGTTATCTCGGCCAGCCGCCTGCGTCGCTTGTGCCCCGTTTCTGGGCCCCGCAGTGGAACTCCGTCCAGTCGGTGAACAAATACCAGGACATGGTGGGAGGGACCCTCCGGGAAGGGCCCGCGGGCAAGCGTCTGCTCGAATCGGATGCGAACGCGGAACGCAAGCCGTTCGACGCCGTCCCTGACGCATTTGAGAGACGCGACGGCTGTCTGCTGGTGGTTCCGAGTTACTCCATCTTCGGATCGGAGGAACTGAGCATGTTGTCGCCCGGCATCGCAGAGTTGGCGACCAAGCCCCATATCCTGGTGAATCCCGAGGATGCGGGCAAGTTGGCCGTCGACGCCGAAGGGCTTGTGGAGGTCGCCTTTTCGCGGGTGTCGTACCACCTGCCGGTGAAACTGGCGCCGGCGGTCCCGGCCGGTCTGGCGGCGGTGCCCATGGGGCTGCCGGGCATTCGATGGAACGGGCTGCCGGTGTGGAAGAGACTCTTGAAAGCGTAGGACTGCGCGATGCTGGTGATTGTTGAAAAGCTGCTCATCATTGTCGGCGTCCTGGTCGCGGTGCTCATGATCGCGTCCGGGCTCATCTGGTACGAGCGGCGATTGCTGGCTCTCTGGCAGGATCGCTACGGCCCGAACCGGGTGGGGCCGTTCGGCGTCTTGCAGGTGGTCGCCGATACGATCAAGATGCTGATGAAGGAGGATTGGATCCCGCCGTTCGCGGACAAACCGATCTTCGTCATCGCCCCGGCGATCACTGTCGTCACGACGCTGATGTCTTTCGCCGTGGTCGTCTTCACTCCGGGGCTCACGGTGGTCGACTTGGGCGTCGGTCTCCTCTTCTTTCTGGCGATGTCCTCGCTCGGCGTCTACAGCGTCGTGCTCGGCGGATGGTCGTCCAACGACAAATACTCCTTGCTGGGCGGCCTGCGCGCTGCGGCCCAGATGCTCAGCTACGAGCTGTTCATCGGCCTGTCGCTGATGGGCGTCGTCATGATGGCGGGCTCCTTCAACGTGACCGACATCGTGAACGCCCAGAGGGGCATGTGGTTCTGCGTGCCCCAGGTTCTCGGCTTGGTGGTCTTCTTCATCGCGGGCGTGGCGCAGACGCACAGGCTTCCGTTCGACCTGCCCGAGGCGGAGAATGAGTTGGTCGCGGGCTACCACAGCGAGTACTCGGGCATGAAATTCGGCATGTTCTTCTTGGGCGAGTACATCGGAATCACGCTGGTTTCGGCCATGACGACGACGTTTTTCTTCGGCGGCTGGCTGGGGCCCTGGCTGCCGGGCGTGCTGTGGTTTTTCATCAAGACCATGGTCTTCGTGTCCGTATTCATCGCGTTGCGGGGCTCGCTGCCCCGCCCTCGGTACGACCAGCTCATGTCTCTGGCCTGGAAGGCGATGCTGCCGCTGTCCGTGCTGAATCTGTTGGCGACGGGCGGGATCCTCCTGGCTCGCGCGTAGAAAGGACGCTGGATGATCAGTCTGATTCGAACGATCCTGCGGGTCATGCTTCACGCCTTTCACAGGCGCGTGACGATTCAATACCCGGATCGCAAACCCCGCCTGCGGCCGCGGTGGCGCGGACGGATCATTTTGTCCCGCGATCCGGATGGGGCGGAACGCTGCGTCGCCTGCTATTTGTGCGCAGTCGCGTGCCCAGTCGACTGCATCTCGCTCCAATCGACCGAGGACGAGCACGGCCGGCGGTATCCCGAGTTCTTTCGGATCAACTTCTCGCGGTGCATCTTCTGCGGCTTCTGCGAGGAGGCCTGCCCCACGTACGCGATTCAACTGACGCCGGATTTCGAGATGTCCGAATACGATCGCCCGAATCTGGTCTATGAGAAAGAGGATCTTCTGATCAGCGGACCGGGCAAGTACCCCGACTACAACTTCTACCGGGTCGCGGGCGTCTCCATCGGGGGCAAGGACAAGGGCCAGGGCGTGGAGGAGCATCCGCCGGTGGATCTGCACACGCTGTTGCCGTAGGGAGACCTCTATATGACTGTCGTGTTCTACATCTCCGCCGCCGTGGCGATCCTGGCCACGGTCCTGACCGTCACGCGGCTGAACGCCGTGCACGCGTTGCTGTACTTCATCTGCTCGCTGCTGGCCACGGGCGTCATGTTCTTCGTTCTGGGAGCCCCCCTGGTCGCGACGCTGGTCGTTATCGTCAACGCCGGGGCCATCATGGTGCTCTTCGTGTTCATCGTCATGATGCTCAACATCGGCCCTCAGACCGCCCATTTGGAGCGGGCCCGGCTTGCGCCGTGGGCATGGATTGGGCCTGTTCTGCTTGGCGTCATCCTTGCCGTTGAGCTTGCGTACATTCTCATCAGGGGCCGGACCGGCGCGGTCTCCGGCCAGGTCGTGGGACCCAAGGACGTGGGAATCGCGATGTTCGGACCCTACCTGCTCGGAGCGGAACTGGCGTCCATGCTTCTGCTGGCGGGGCTTCTGGGAGCGTACCATCTCGGACAGGGGATGATCCGATCGAAGGGGGGAGCTTCCTGATGGCGACAGTGTCTCTCAACGGCGGTCTGCTGGTGGCGGGCGTGCTCCTCTGCATCGGGCTGGTGGGGGTCCTCCTGCGGCGGAACGTGCTGTTCATTCTGCTGTCCATCGAGATCATGCTCAACGCGTGCGGGCTCGCCTTCGTTCTGGCCGGGGCGCGGTGGGCTCAGCCGGACGGCCAGGTCATGTACATCTTCATTCTGACGATGGCGGCGGCCGAGGTGGCCGTCGGCCTGAGCCTCATATTGCAGATGTACCGCTATTTCGGTTCGCTGGACGCCAACGCCGCGGACAAGATGAGGGGGTGACATGCTCAGTCTGTTATGGCTCGTGCCGATACTGCCCTTGGCGGGTTTTGCGATCCTGGCCCTCGCCGGCCGCCGCATGCCACAACGGATCGTATCCGTCGTGGCGATCGGTTCTGTCGGGCTGTCCGCTGTTGCCGCGGCTGTTGTCGGCGTGGCTTTCGTATGGACGGCCCCGGCGGGCAGCGTCTACGTGCAGACTCTGTGGCGATGGGTGCAGGTGGATGGCTTTGCGCCCGCCATGGCGTTTCATCTGGACGCCCTGTCCCTGACCATGATGGGGGTGGTCGCGTTCGTCGGGCTGGCGATTCACGTCTATTCGACAGCCTTCATGGCCCACGACGAAGGCTACAGCCGCTTCTTCGCCTACATGAACCTGTTCGTCGGCTCGATGCTGATTCTCATCCTGGCCGACAATCTGCTATTGCTGTACCTCGGCTGGGAGGGCGTCGGGCTGTGCAGTTATCTGCTGATCGGCTTCTGGTACAAGGATCGCGAGAACGCACGGGCCGCGATGAAGGCGTTCTTCGTGACTCGAATCGGCGACACCGCGTTCGCCATCGGCGTGTTTCTGCTGTTCACATCGTTTGGCACGTTGCAGATCCGACCGATCCTCGACGCCGTCGCCAGGGAGCCGGTTGGTTCGACTCTGCTCACCGCGGCGGCGGCTCTGTTGCTGGGAGGGGCTATCGGCAAATCCGCCCAGCTTCCCCTGCAAGTCTGGCTCCCCGACGCGATGGCGGGTCCGACGCCCGTTAGCGCCCTGATTCATGCGGCCACGATGGTGACCGCCGGGGTCTATCTCATCACGCGAATGAGCGGCCTGTTCCTCGCGGCTCCGACGATCCTGTTCCTCGTGGCCGTCGTGGGAACGGTCACCCTGCTCCTGGCGGCGTTCAGCGCCCTAGTGCAAAACGACCTCAAGCGGATCCTGGCGTACTCCACGATCAGCCAGATCGGATACATGTTTCTCGCGATGGGCGTCGGGGCCTGGTCCGCGGCCATCTATCACTTCACGATGCACGCATTCTTCAAGTCCGCGCTGTTCCTCGGGGCAGGCGTCGTGATCCAGGCGCTCGATGAAGAGCACGACATCTTCAAGATGGGCGGCCTCCGCAGGCATCTGCCGGCGGCGTCGTACGCCTTTCTCGCCGCAGCCCTGTCGCTGGCCGCAGTCCCGCCGCTGACGCTCACGTTCAACAGCAAGGACCTGATCCTCAATCAGGCCTGGTTGTCCGGCGGAAGCGGAAAGGTCCTCTGGGCGTTGGCGGTCGCGGGGGCGTTTCTGACCGCGGCGTACACGTTCCGCATGGTCTTCGTGGTGTTCTTCGGCTCTCCGCGAACGCAGCCGCAAGGGCGGGTCTCGCCGTGGATGCTCGTCCCATTTGCGGTCCTGGCCTTTTTGGGGGCCATCGCGGGACTGCCCGAGTTGTTGAGCGCAACTCTCGGGGCAGAGGGTTTCTACCAGTTTCTGCAATCAGCGATGCCCGGGCCGGTCGGTGAATTCGGATCGCGGGATGGTCCGTGGATTCTGCAGGCGGTCTACACGGGGGCGTCCGTGCTGGGGATCGCCCTGGTCGGCATTCTCTATCTTCGGCTGCCCCGTTGGACGGACTTCCTGGCGACGAACACCGTGGGTTCGCTGGTGCACAGGCTCCTGTTTGCCGGCTGGGGTTTTGACTGGCTCTATCGCGGGCTGATCATCCGTCCCTACATCGAGCTCGCATGGCTCCTCCGAAACGATCCTGTGGATTTGTTCTATGCCGCGGTGGCGCGAATCTCGCGAGGGCTCAATCGTCTTTCCGCTCTGACTGTCAACGGAAACGTTCGCTGGTACGTCGCCGCCATCGGCGGGGGGACTGTGATCGTGCTGGCGCTGGTGGTGATCTTATGATCCTGGTTTGGATACTTGGCGTCACGGCTGTGGGCGGAGTGGCCGCGTGGGTTGCCGGCAGGTGGAGCCGGACCGCGTGCTCCTGGATCTCGCTGCTGGCTTTGACCGTCGACGCCGCGCTGTTGATTCCTCTTCTGTCGCGGACGGGTGGAGCGGGTACGTCGACAGGTGGGCCGTGGCTTGTCGAATGCGCGTACCCCTGGATCGCGCCGCTCGGGATCAGCTTTCATCTGGCCGCGGACGGCTTGAGCCTGCTGCTCCTGGCCCTGACCATTCTCCTCGGCATCGTCGCGGTGCTCGCGTCGTGGACGGAAATCCAGGACCACGTCGGAGCTTTTCACCTGGCGCTCATGTTGACTTTGGCCGGCGTCGTGGGCGTGTTCACCGCTGTCGATCTCTTTCTGTTCTACTTCTTCTGGGAATTGATGTTGGTCCCGATGTACTTTCTCA
>JBDKUU010001017.1:0-14162 GCA_039679525.1 Phycisphaerales bacterium
GGTGAATTGTGGCAGGGCAGTGTCGCAGGAGGTAGCGAAGTGATTTTCACCTCGGGTCTGCACTTTTTTGCTGGAGCAGGGGGCCATCCGGGTCGATCCCACAGGGACGACGTGGAGATAGTCCATGCGCCGGCGTCGGAGACGCCCCGAACGCGGGTTTTCGCGTGCGAGCGACTCCGGAGTGCAGTCCGCCGCTGACCGTCGATTCGTGGGACTGTACGCAGCGTCACTTTTGGGAGGTTATGGCATGAGCTGGATGAAGGAATTGCTCAACAGGCGTGTTGCCGCGGTGGCTCTGATGGCCCTGTTCGCAGGGTGGGGGACCGCCGGCGGCGCGCAGGATCAGTTCACGGTAGAACTCGACAATCAGGGCGATTTCGTCCGCGGCAGCGGGGCCGGGTTCAATCATGGAAGCTGGTATTACTACGGCGGGTCCGACTGGTGGACCCAGTGGTTCCTGAGCGGCCCGGTCGACTCGACCCAGAAGATGGTCGTCGAAGTGGACCTGACGGTCACCGTGCTCAGTCCCGTGTCCAGCGTGAGCAGCTTCTTCCAGGCGGCGGTCAACTGGACGAAGCAGCCGTGGACGGATCAGGCGACTCCGCCCCTGCCGGACACGAAGAATCCCTCCCAGGAGAGCAAGAACATCGTATCTCGCGAGATCGCCGAGCGAACGGAGATCCGCGAGACCTATACGTTCAACGCGGATACCGAAGTGACGGACTTCTGCCCCGTGTGGGTCTCGATCGACCTTCGCGGCCGCAACGTCAGCATCGAAGGCCAGATTCGCTATGAACGAGTCGCGAAGAACGGCCAGATCCTGCCGACCGAGGACCGCGACTTCGGCGACGCCCCGGAAGGCGTGATCGCTTATCCCGAAGAGGGGGTCGTCGGCATGTTCCCGACGTGCGTGAGCGTCGGCCCGGCCTCCTGGATCGAGCATGACAGCTCGGGCGCCCTGTACTTCGGACCCAAGGCCGACGTCGAGGCGGACGGCAACGGCGGCAAGTGCCCGGCCTTCGCCCCCGACAAGTACAATCGCGACGAGACCGTCAGCGACGGCGACGCCGGCTTGCTCAAGCCGCGAGCGTACACCATCAAGGGCGAGCCCGGCTCGCAGACCGTCTCGGCCCTGACCTTCTCCGGGCTGGAGTCCATCGGCAACGCGTGTCTGACCGCTTCGTGGGGCACGACGATCGATATCGAGGTTCACAACACCAGCCGCAACGTCGCCTATGTGAACGTTCTGTTCGACTGGAACCATGACGGCGTGTGGGAAGGCTCCTCAGTCTGCGACGGCGTGGAAGTGCCCGAGCACGTGCTTGTCAACTTCCCGGTGCCCCCCGGCTATGAGGGGCCGCTGTCGGAACTGGGACCGTCGGATTTCAGCATCGGGCCGGTCTCGGGCTACGTGTGGGCCCGCTTTACGGTCACCGATGAAAAGGTCGGCAAGGACTGGAACGGCGATGGCGTCTTCCAGGACGGCGAGACCGAAGACTACCTGCTCCATGTCAAAGAGGCATTGAAGTTCTGCACCTGGGACACAGACGACCCGCATGCGATGCACTGGGCCCAATTGCCCGACACGCAGTCCACGGGCATCGACGTCGACCTGCTCTGGTCGAGCCTCGCCGAGGATTTCCAGGCCGCACAGAACGGACCCATCACGGGGATTCACTTCTGGGGTTCGTTCAAAGACGACGTGATTCCCACGCTCGGCCTCAACGGCCTGGCGTTCGAGATCAACATCTACTCGAACAAGCCGGCCACGACCTCCACGACCTGGAGCCGGCCCGACAAGCTGCTCTGGACCCGGCAGATCCCGCGATTCCAGTACGACGTCAGCGAGATCAGCAACAACATCAAGGAAAGCTGGCTCGAGCCGAGCACCCGCGTCTACGAGTCCAACAATCACAAACGCACCTTCCAGTACAACATCTGTCTCGACGACGAGGACGATCTGTTCTCCATGACGCTCGGGACGACCTACTGGATCGAGATCAAGGAAATCCCCTCCGGCGACACGAAGTACCAGTTCGGCTGGAAGACGACCAAGCGATCGCTCCAGACGGGCGGCAACGCCGTGTGGCGAAATTCCGAGTATAGCTGGACCCCGCTGGTTTACCCCACGGGCCACGCGTCCGCCGGCAAGGCGATGGATCTGTCGCTCGTCATCGTGGGTGTGGCGCAGAAGGATGTCGATTTCGGCGACGCCCCGGACCCGACCTACTCGACGAAACTCGTCAATGACGGCGCCCGGCACAACATCGTGCCGACCGTGTACCTGGGCCGCACCGTGGATGGCGAAGTCGATGGCCAGCCCAACGCGACCGCGACGGGCGACGACATCGCCGGGACGGACGACGAGGACGGCGTGGTCTTCGGCGGCGACCTGATCCCGGGCGAGTCGGCCAGCGTGCAGGTGACCGCCTCCACGGCGGGGGCCCTGAACGCCTGGATCGACTGGAACGCCGACGGCGACTGGGATGACGCCGACGAGCAGATCGCCGCAGACAGATCGCTGAACGGCGGCGTCACCTTGCTGATGATTTCCGTGCCCGGGCGGGCCGCGCCGGGCAAGACCTTCGCACGCTTCCGCTTCAGCACCGCCCGCGGCCTGCGGTACAACGGTCTGGCCCCGGACGGCGAGGTCGAAGACTACCAGATCGAGATCAAGGACTCCTTCGTGCCGCTGGCCCCGCTGGATCATTCGAAGTGGTCGCAGCCGGCGATCGAGGATGGCTCCAAAGGAATGTCGCCTGTCTTCTGCGGCTGGGATCAGCCCGCGTATGTCTCCAGTCCCTCGGTGTTCTCCACCGGAACCTGGTACCTGCCGGCGGACAACTTCCGCTGCATCGGCAACATGCCCTTGACGAGCGTCTCCTGGTGGGGCTCCTACCACGACTGGATCGGCGACAAGGCCCCGAGCGTCAAGCCCGCCTCCTGGCGGATCGCGTTCTGGAGCGCCGCCAAGGCGGACACACGCTACACCTTCAGCCGTCCGGACAAGCTGCTGTGGGTCGTGAGCGCGACGCCCGACCGCGTTCTCGAAGAGAAGGCCGGCTCGGACGAATTCCCCAAGAACGCCTCCGACACCGTATTTCGCTACACGGTGGACCTCAAGTCCGCGGAGTACTTTCGACAGGCCAACTACCTGACGAGCACCCAGGACCGGGTGTTCTGGATCAGCATCACCGCCGTGTACAGCGGCTCTCCCGGCCCCCAGAATCCGTGGGGCTGGCTGACCCGGCCCAAACCCTGGACCGACGGCGCGGTAGCCGCCGAGTTCCGTCGCGACGACATCCGGACCGGCTTTGCCCTCGATCCGTCGAAGGTGCAGCCGATCGCCAATTCGCTCCTCTGCGACACGCAGGCTGCGTACGACATGGCCTTCGAGCTGGGCGCCGCTACGAATTACATCGAGTGCGAGCAGGCGTTTACGGGCCTTCGCGATTGGCCGTACTATGAGAGCGAGCGAGCCATGGCCACCGCAGGACCGGCCGCCGCCAACGCATGGACCCAGCAGCCGGACGCCACCAGCGCCGGCGTCGATGTCGATTTCACCAAGGATCTGCCTCCGACCTGGCCCACGACGATCTGCGCCGACGATTTCCAGTGCAGCGAGAGCGCCCCGATCACCGGCATCACGCTCTGGTCTTCATGGTATCACGACGTCTTGTCGAGCAACAACGCCGGCAACGCCTCGTTCACGCTGAGCATTCGCCAGGACATCCCGGCCAACCGCAGCGCGACCGGCTACAGCATGCCCGGCAAGGTCCTGTGGCGAAAGACCTTCCAGAAGGGCGAGTTCTCCGTCGAGCAGGTGCAGAGCTGCAACGAGGGCTACTACAGTCCGAGCAACCTCACCTTCGAGAACGGCTCCCGCGCGATGCTCTACAAGTACACGTTCAGAATCGATCCGAAAGACGCCTTCGTGCAGACGGGCACGAGCAAGAGCCCGGTCGTCTACTGGCTGGCGGCGCAGTCCACTCTGATCCATTCGCCCGGCAGCGTCGCCACGCGGCTGGGCTGGAAGTGCTCCGCGAGTCACTGGAACGATGCGGCCGTCTGGATCAAGGCCGAGGAGCCGTACGACGGCACGTGGAATAAGCTCACCTATCCCAAGGGCCACGCCCAAAGCGGACGGCCCATGGACCTGGCGTTCGCCATCGAGACCCAGAAGGCCGATGCCGGCACGACGTTCCTCCGCGTCGTGGCCGACGATTGGCGGTGCGGCTCCACGCAGCCGATCACCGGCATGGCATGGTGGGGTTCGTACATCGGGTACGACTGCCCGCCCGCCGATTGCCAACTGGCGACGCTCCCCCGCAAGCCCGATTCGTTCCTGCTGACCTTGTGGTCGGATGTGCCGGACCCGAATCCCACCAGTTCGAAGGATTTCGGACATCCCGGCGCCAAGCTCTGGGAATACCAGACCGACGTCTTCGACGAAGTGCAGGTCGGCTTCGACAACAATCCCAATCCGACGTTCGCGCCGAGCATCGAGCCGGTGTATCGCTACACGGTTCGTCTGCCCGAGGACAAGTGGTACACGCTGGACGGAAAGAACAGCGTGCTCTGGCTGAGCGTCACCGCGGTCTACACGGACATCGACAGCGCCGTCTATCCGTGGGGCTGGACGAACCATGCGTTCACCGCGTGGGACCTGAGCCTCGTGCCGCTGGCCCACTGGAAGCTCGATGAAGTCTCCGGCACGACTGCGGTCGACAGCTCCGGCAACGGCAACAACGGCACTGTGTTCGGCAACCCCGTCTGGCGGCCCGCCGGCGGCCTGATGGCCGGGGCCCTGGAGTTCGACGGCCGCGGCGACTACGTCAAGGTCGAGCGGCCCAAGGGCTTCAACTTCGCTCCGGGCTCGTTCTCCGTCTCGACGTGGATCTATCCGAAGGAGACCCGAGGCCGGTGGCACGCGATCCTGGAGTACGATCGCAGCAACAGCAACGGCAACCGGTTCGGCCTGTGGCTCGACGACCAGGGACGCTTCCACTTCCGCGTCGGCCAGACCACCGCGCAGACGCTGGACAGCCTGACGCCGAATCAGTGGTACCATCTGACCGCCGTGTACGATTCGACCGCCAAGAAGATGAGCCTCTACGTCGACGGCGTCCTCGAAGTGATGGCGGGCTCCGTGAAGGGCTTCGCCGCCGCCAATCAGGCGACGCTGATCATCGGCGCCCGCGGCACGGCCGACGACGAGTACTTCACCGGCCTGATCGACGACATCCGCGTCTTCAAAGTCGCCCTGACGGCTGACGAAGCGCTCCTGCTCTCTGGAGCCGGAAGGAACGAAGGCGCGGTGGCCGCGGATATGACCGGCGCGACGACCGAGAACTGGAAACAGGTACTCGATCCGACCGGCCTGGTCGAAGACATGTCTTTCATGCTCTACACGCAGCCGCCGGCTTCGGTGTCCCTCACCGAGGCGGACGATGAAACCGACCCGAATGCGGCTTCGCAGGAAGGTCTCGTGAAGGGCGAAGAGAAGACGTGAGGTCCGCGTGCAGAGTGTTGCGGCCGTGAGCCACGACGCTTGCCAGAGTACTTTCAAGGGGCGTGAACGAGTGAGGGTCGTTCACGCCCCTTTTGCATTGGTGAATCCGTCGGTCGCTATTCGAATGCGATCCAGTCGATGTGTACGACCCCGCTCTTGACGAGGACTTTGAGCCGGTTGACGCCTTGGGAGAAGGGCAGGGGCTTGAGGGGCAGCTCAGCCCAGTCGCCCTGAGGGACGCTCAGTTCTTGTGAGCGGCCGTTGAGCGTCAACTCCAAGACGGTCGGACCCGCTTCCGCTTTGGCCTTCATGACGCCTGTGTAATCGCGGGCTTCGAGGCTGCGGATCGTATATGCGGTCCACTCCTGCTCGCTGAGCTTGATGCCCTGTTGCGAGTTTCCCCGGCCGCTGCCTGCGACGGGTTCGACGGGGACGGGCTCCGACGTGCGGTACGCCTTCGACAACTGCGACGTGTCCTTGACGAAGTACGACTGGTTCAAGCCGTCGTGGCCGTAGTTCTCGGCCTCGACCCGCCCCGGGACCCGGCGGAACATGGCGTTGACCCCGTCGGGGTGCATCACGCAATTCTCCAGACGGATGTTCCGGAGCAGTTGATCGAAGGTCTTTTGCGCCTCCTCGGCGGAGGGCTTGGCTTCGCCCCGGGAGTACGCCTGGATCGCATCCCATCCTGGCGGCGCCTTGATCGAGCAGGGGCCGTTCGAGGCTTCCATCTTCTTCCACGGCCAGAACGACCAGCCGATGTTGTTGGCCTCGAAGTACTGCGTCGTCGCCCAGTAGATCGCGTTGTCCTTCTCGCCGGTCTCGCCCACCCAGACCGGTGCGTTCAGCGTCTTTCGCCGCTCGACGAACCGGCCGATGTCGTTGAGCTTGGTGGGGCGGTCCCAGCAGTAGAAATGAAACTGGTAGAACAGGTTGCTGTCGAAGGGCGAGGTGAAGACCGACCAGTCGTTGGCCCAGTCGGCCCCTTCGAGCGTGATCATGTGCCGCTTGTCGACTTCGCGAATCGCGGCGGTGACGCGTTTGTACAAGGGTTCGAGCTGATCCTTGTACTTGCCGGCGGCTCCCGTGCGTCCCGGCAGGGGCTCATTGAGCAGATCGTACGCCGCGACGGCCGGCTCGTCCTTGTACCGCGTGGCGATCTTGACCCACAGGTTCACGAGCCGATCCTGGTTTGTCTTGTCCATGAATAGTCCAGGTTCGTCGGCGGGGCTGTCGTCGATGTTGGCGCCCGTCTGGCCGCCCGGCGCGCCGTGCATGTCGATGATCACGTAGATGCTGTGCTGACGGCACCAGCCCACGAGATTGTCCAGGAGTTGAAAGCCTTCGTCGACGTAGGCCGCGTTTTCGCCTTCGGTGAGGAATAGGCGCGCGTTGAGGGCCGGACGTACGGAGTTGAAGCCCAGCTCCGCGATGCGGGCGATGTCGGCCTCGGCGACGTAGTTGGCGCGGTACTCCGACCAGAATCGAGCCGCGTTCTGAGGGCCGATCAGGTCGCTGACGATCTTCTCGATCTTGCGAGGCCGGTCGCCCTGGTCGCCGAAACGCCACATGTAGCCCTCGGGCAGCATCCAGTTGCCCAGACCGACGCCCTGGAGCAGGACCTTCCTGCCGCTCTCGTCGACCATGTCCTGGCCTTGCGTGTGAAGAAAGGCGAGCGCCCCTCGGGCCGGAGATGAACCCAGGGCTGCAAGGACAGTCATACAAGCGATCCCGATCCGCATCCGATTCCTCATTGTGTCTCCTTGCTCGTGAATTCGGTTCGATGTCACGGCCTCCGTCTGGCTGATGTCCGGGCGCGAGACCGGCCTCAAGATGATACCGCCGGGCGACGTCCCCATGCAACCGGCGCAAAAGAAAGGTTCTTCACGGAATTGCGGGGGCAAACGGATACGGATTCCGATGCGTCGCGTCGGGAGTTTGTCGCTTTGGGGCCACCAGCACGAAGGGGCGTTGCACGCCCCCAGGCAACGCCCGGCTCCGCAAGCGAACGCCTCGTTCGCGTTCAAGCCGGAGGCCGCAACGCGATAGATTCCCCTTGCACGACCGCTTCGGGCGTGCCACTCCGGCGGTTCCGACGATCCTCACTAATCCGTGAAGAACCAAAAGAAAGCGGGGCCCCGGTCTTTCGATCGGAGCCCCGCTTGGGTGACTCATGCTACATGCGACAGACTGCTTACGGGAGCGGCACGCCGTACCCGATGTCGTCGATGTAGATCTTGCCCGTGCCGCCCTTGGTCGGAGCGGCCTTGTTGCCGACGCCCACGACGATCGACTTGATTGCGCTGGCCTTGACGCCGGCCGCGGTCAGGTCGCTCAGGGCGATCTTCCACTGCTTCCAACCCGCCTGCGCGGTGGCAATCGTGTCGGAGCACTGGAGCGTCTTGGTCTTGCCGGCGCTGTCCTTGACAGTCAGGTACAGGCCTTCGACCGAGTTGCCCATCGGCTGCGTCACGCCGACTTCCGCCATCTGCCAATCGCCGGCGGCGACGTTGCCGGTGATCTTGACGTCGGAGAATTCGGCGCTGGTGGCCGCGCTGGCGTTGTGGCTGCACACGGCCAGACCGATCATGACGGGACCCGTCATGACGATCGTCTGGGCTTCGCCCAACTGCGTCCACGTGACGCCGTCCGGGGAAATGTAGCTGGAGAACTTGTCGCCGTTTCGGTCGACCTTCACCCAGTACGGAGCTGCCACAGCGGCGGTTGCGTCGTTGTTCGTCGAATCGCCGGCGGCGACCAGACGCCGCTGGAAGCTGGCGCCGTTGCCGCTGCTGGAGGTCTTCGCCGTGAACGCGTGAGTCGAGCCGGGCTCGGTGCTCTGGCGAATCATGACGCCGGCCTTGGACCAGCCGTCATTGCCGGGCGTGTTGTAGACGCTCAGGACGCGGGCCACGATGGTGCCGTTGCCCGTGAGGGTCTTGTAGGCAAAGCGGAACTGGTCCGAGGTGGCCCAGATGTCCGAACCCTGGCCGTTCATGAGGATCGTGCCCGAAGGCGTTTGGACGAACGCCGGGGCGGAACCCTGGTAGAACAGCGACACGGTCGTGGCGCCGTTGAGGGTCCAGTTCTGCGGCGTGCCGAACGTCAGCTCGGCCTCGGAGAAGTACGGCGAAATCGAGTTGTCATACGCCAGGGGCATCGACTGCGCGCCGCCGTGGATCGCGGTCTTCTCGGCGAACGGGGCCTGCATGTAGCCGACCGTCGAGCCGCCGTAGACGGTGTCGGTCACGCCGTCAACCCAGGCTTCGTAGATGCGGCTGCCCTCGTCGTCGGTGTAGCTCTCCATGTTGTCGATGGGAGCGTACTCTTCGGTGGTGAAGTCCCACACGTCGCCTGCGTAGGTTCCGGCGTCGGTGACCTCATCGACTCTCCAGAAGTACTTCGTGGCGAAGTTCAGCGAAGAGGGGGTGAAGCCGTGGAGGGCTACAGACCCGGCAGGGGTCGTGCTGGCAGCGACGGAGTTGCTGTCGGTTCCGATGAAGACCTTGTGCGAGGTGGAGCCGCGTCCCGGACGCCAATCGAGGTCCGTGCCGACTGCGACGCCCGTGGCGGCAGCGGCGGGGATGGGCTCGCGGGCCAGAATGGGAGCGGCGTAGAACCGCACTTCACTGAGGCTGACCTGACCGATCGTGCCCCAGTTCTTCGTGATGGTCAGCTTGACGAACTTGGCGTCCACGCCGCCGAAATCGACAGTCGTGTTGGCGGTGTAGGTCGGGGAGCCGGGCGCCTGGGCGAATTCCGGCACGCCGGCCAGTTCGGTCCAGGTGATCCCGTCGACCGAGTACTCGATCTTCACGGTCTTGGCGCCGAAGCCGACGAAGGCCTCGATGACCTGGTTTGCGTTCCAGACCAGGAGCTTGTCGAGCTTGTAGACCTTATCGAAGTTGTACTGAATCCAGGCGGGCAGGATGCCTGTCCACATCTGAGAGCCGTCGACGGAGTGCTGATCGTCGGCGTTGAGGCCGATGCCGCCGATGGTCTTCTCGGGGCCCATGGTGGGCTGAGAGGAAGAGGAGGCCTTGGCCGTGAGGCTCGTGATCGGATAGGAGAACGGCTCAGCGGTGAAGCTCCAGAGCTCGCCCTTGAAGATGGTGTTGTCGGCGGTGCCGTTGACTTCGTCGATTCTCCAGTAGTAGGTCTGGCCGAAATCGAGCAGGCCTTCGGGGTCGAACTCGGTGGCCGCCTGGCCCTGGCTGACGAGGACGCCCATCGGATTGGCTCGGCTGGCGTTGTTCACGTCAGCGGCGCTGGTCCCGAAGTACACATCGTGGGAAGCGGCGGTCTCGCCGGCTTTCCAGCTCAGGACAGCGTCCTGGTGCACATCGACCACAGCTTCGTCCGGGACCGGACTGCTCGCGAGGGAGGCATCCGCCAGGCCGTTCATGCTCTTTACGACTTCAGAGTCCGACAGGGCTTTGTGAAACAGTTGGAAGTCGTCCACGAGGCCCGTATAGAAAGCGCTGCCAAGCCAGGAGCCCAGGCAGATGACGCCCGAGGTTCCTTTGTACGGAGTGCCTGCCGCGTCGGCCACCATCGCGCCGTTGATGTAGATTCTTCGTCTCTGGTTCTCGAAGTTGTACCAGAACGCGACATGATACCAGTTGTTGGCCTGAAGGACGTTGGCTTGCGTATCGAGGTCGTTGCTGTAGAACCCGAACCGGATGCCGTTCACCGGGGCGTCGGTGCTGCCGGTGCCGCCGATGCGAAAGTGCATGTTCAGGTCGGTCGAGCTGCTCTGCTGCTCGGAGAACAGGATCTGCGACCCGGTCAGCGACGGATTGATCCACATCGCGATGGTGAAGCTCTGATTGTCCAACGCGATGTGCGGCCCGCGGATGTCGCCCGCGCCGGCGAACTTGATCCCGCCGTCGATCTTGCCGGCGACCCACGTCGGGCCGGCCGAGACGGTGCCGTCGTTGCCATTGCCGCTCATGTCCTTGGCGATGGTCCCCGACTGCTCATCCAGAGGCCAATACACGACGAGAGACGGATCCATTCCTGCCAGAACCGACATTGCCGGCGCCAACAGGGCGACACAGAACCCCACAAGAACTGACTTTCTCAACATTGTGGTCCTCCTTTGAAACTTATCACTACATCAACGGTGCTACGCTACAAGCGTATACGGAGAGCATACGCTGCTCTGCTTTGCGAAGGGAAAGAGGGGGCACAGGATTCGACGTGTTGCTGCATGCGTGGCTATGCTGACTCCTCCTCGAGCGAAAAGACGCCTACAAGGGCCGATAATACCACCAACTGCCTGACTTCCGCATTTTACCGTGTGACGTGCTCCGCAATCAACCAAAATCCGAATAAAATCGCCAAACCTATACATTATCGTCACTTATGTTGTGGAACTTGAGGGGATCTAGGTAGAATAGGGTTCTTCAGAGAGGCCGTTTCGGCCTTCAGATGGGAGATTGCGGCTCAAAAGAAAAGGGGCCTGTGTCGCCTGGACACAGGCCCCGTGACGTGTTTGCGACTGCGGCCGGAGAGTTCGTCGCCGTGTCGCTCTTGCCGCCCTTGGCAAGGCCGTTGTTATTGGCCTGCCGCGGGTTTGCCGAACGCGATGTCGTCGATGAACAGAAGGCCCGCGCCGGCGGAGGCGGGGTCGGACCGGTTGTCGACGCCCAGGACGATTCTCTCGATCGCCGCGGCATTCACTCCGCCGGAGCTGAAATTGCTCAGCGGGATTCTCCACTGCTGCCAGCCGGTCGCGGTGACGGCCTGCGGATCCGAGTGGCTCACGGTCTTCTTGTGGCCGTTCTTATCCTCCAGGGTCAGGTACAGCGTACCGGCGCCGTTGCCCGGCTGGGCCACGCCGATGGCGACGTTCCGCCAGGAGCCGCTGGCGCCGCCGGCGGTGGTCACCTGCGAGAACTGGGCGCTGGTCTGCGCGGCCGTGTTGTGGCTGGTGACGGCCAGGCCGATGTAGACGTCGGCCGCCATTGCGACCGTCACCGTCGAAGCGGCGGCGTCGGCCGTGATGCTCGTCCAGGCGACGCCGTCGGCCGAACGCTGGGCGGTGAAATTACTGCCCGTCCGCGTCAGCTTGACCCAGCAGGGGGCCACGAGGCCCGCCTGATTGATCTGCACGCTGGCTCCGTCGGTGGCGGATCGGCTCAGGAAGGATACGCCGTTGCTCGGAGTGACCACGACCGCGGCGTGCCGGGAGCCCGCCTCGAGGCTCTCGCGGATCATCACGCCGACCTTGGTCCAGGGGTCGGTCGCGGCCAGGCTGTCGACGCGGACGACGATCGAGCCGTCGCCGCTGAGCTGCTTGTAGGCGAAGCGGAACTGGTCTGCGTTGTTCCAGATGTCCGCGCCGCCGCCGCCCATGAGGATCGTGCCGTCGGCTTTCTGCTGGAAGGCCGTGGCGTAACCGCGGTAGTAGAGGGACAGCGTATCAGCCCCGTCGATCGTCCAATTCTGGGGCGTGTCCCAGGACCGTTCGGCCTCGGAGTAGTGGGGCGTGCTGACGTTGTTGTACTCGAAAGGCATCGACTGGGCGCCGCCGTGCAGGATGGTCTGCTCGGCGAACGGGGCGTTCATGTAGCCGACCATCGAGGCGGTTTCCTGAGTGGTCATGCCGTCGATCCAGGTCTGGTAGATCCGGCTGCCTTCCTCGTCGGTGTAGCTCTCGAAGTCGTCGATGACCGCGTATTCCTGGGTCGTGAAGCTCCAGAGATCGCCCGGATAGGTGGCGGCGGCGCCGACCTCGTCCACCTTCCAGAAGTAGGTCGTTCCGAAGGTCAGGCCGTCGGGCGTGTAGCCGTGCCCGGCCACGGTCGCCGAGGGGGCGGACCCGTCCGCAACCGCGTCGCGATTCGTGCCCAGGTACACCTGGTGCGAGGTGGCCTCGCGGCCGGGACGCCAGGACAGGTCCGCGTCGAGGCCGACGCCGGTCGATGCCGTCGCGGGCTGGGGCAGACGGGCCTGCACCGGGATGGCGAGGAATCGGATCTCGCTCAGGCCGCACTGCTTGAGCTGGCCCCAATTGCTGTGGACGGTCAGTTTCACGTATTGGGCCTCGACCCCTGCGAAATCGACTGTCGTGTTGTACGCGTAGCCGTCCTCGCCGGGGGCCTGGGCGAATTCCGGCACGCCGGCCAGTTCCGTCCAGGCGTTTCCGTCGGCGGAGTACTCGACCGTGACGTCCTTGGCGCCGAAGCCGACGAAGGCTTCGACTCCCTGGTTGGAGTTCCAGACCCACATCTCGTCGAGCTTGTAGACCTTGTCGAACTGGAACTGGATCCAGGCGGGCTGCGAGCCGGTGGGGCTGGTCAGCCACATGTGCGTGTTCTCCTTCGAATGCAGTTCGCCGCTGAGCCCGGAGCCGTCGACGGTCTTTTCGGGTCCCGCGTTCGGAGCGAAGGAACTGGCCGTGGCTGTGACCCCGGCGATCGGGTACGCGAACGGCTCGGTCGTAAAGCTCCAGACTTCGCCATCATAGACCGTGTTGTCCGGGGCCCCATTGACCTCGTCGATCCGCCAGAAATAGGTCGTGCCGTACTCCAAGGGGACGGCCGGCAGCCAGGTCGTCTCGGTCAGGTCTTTGGCGACCGGCGTCAGGGCCTCGGCGCTGGTTGCGAGGTACACGTCGTGTGTCGCGGCGATGCCATTGGACGTCCAGGCCAGGGCCGTGTCCGTCGGGACATCGGATTTGCCGTCGGCGGGAAGCGGCTGGGTCGCGATGGGTTTGTCGAATCCGTCCATGGTGTCCTGGACTTCGGCGGCCGTCAGCGGCCTCTGGAAGATCATGACCTCGTCCAGGGCGCCGTTGAATGTGCCCAAGCCGTCGGCGCAGTTGACGACACCGATGCCGGTTCGATAGGTGGCGAAGTTGCCGGCGGGCAGGCTCCACGCCCCGGCGAGCTTCTCCTGGCCGTTGATATAGGCCACGCCGCGTTTGGCCGCGGCGTCATGCGAGAACGCCACGTGCACCCATTCGTCCTTGATCAGGTGGGGAGTCCCGACCAACAGGATGCTCTGAGGGCTGGTGTTGGATTTGAACCGCATTTGGCCGCCGTCGCCCGGTATCTCGATCCACCAGTTCATGGTGCCGTCCCGGTGACTGACGACGCCCTGGTACAGGCTGTTGGCCCCGGCCCACTTGGCCCACAGGGCAACGCCGAACCCTTGGTCTCCCGTGGTCTGCCAGGCTCCCGTGTTCACGAACGGGCTGCCGTTGCCGCCCTTGAATTGCAGGGCGTTGCCCTGGACGCCGGGGATCCAGTTCAGGGCCCCGGTCAACGTCCCGTTGTGAGCGCCGGTCTCGTCGACAGCCGTCAACCCCGATGTCGAGTTGAATCGGTAGTAGGCTCCCAGACCCTCCGGGAGCGCCGCCCGCACAGCGGCTGCGGCGCACAGAATGCCCGCGACCCCGGCTAGCAGTCTGGTCCATGAGACTCCACAATTCGACTTGCTGCACATGCCTGTCCTCCTTCAAGTGGTGAAAATGGTGAGACTTGGATATGACATGGACGAAGCGATGGCGTCCCCCAGAGTTGCCGCCGTCAGGAATCGTTGCCACATGACCCCACTCCATCCTGCCATCTGATGCGTGGCCAATGCCACGAATCTACTGTACTCTGCGGGGGGGTTCCCAGGCAAAAGAATTTGTGTGGGA
>JBDKUU010001018.1:0-3975 GCA_039679525.1 Phycisphaerales bacterium
CCGCCCGTCGTCGCTAGAGATAGCTTCCTGCGAGTCGCGCCACCTGACAGACGGTGCTTTGCCACACGGCCGCCCACAACCATGGATGCCTCGCGATCAGTTCTTCGATCATGATTTACTCTCCCGCCTTGTTTTCCTTCTCTTCGATCAGGCGCTTCAACTCGCCGAGTTCGTCGGAACTCAGTCTGCTCTCGCGAATAAGATGCTGGAACATGGCCATGGCGTCGCCCGCGAAGACGCGTTTGAGCAGGCCGCGGACGGAGCCCGCGCCCGCCTGGTCCCGGCTGGCGGTGGCGAAGTAAACGTAGGTCTTGCCCTCGGCCCGATGGCCCAGCCAGCCGGCCTTTTCGAGCTTCTGCATGGCCGTGAGGATGGTGGTGTAGGCGAGTTTCTTCTTCCTGGCGAGCCGCTCCTGAACCCGGTGCACGTTGGCCTCGCCCAATTCCCAGACCGCCTCCAGCACCGCCCGCTGAAGCTCGCCCAGATCGTCCAAGGGTTTCCGCTGCATGATTCGACACTCCATTTCAAAGGACACTCGCCGCATCTACTCCATGGAAAAGTACTATGGTTCGTAGTAGATGTCAAGGCAGAAAAGTGGATGGGCGAAAGAAAACCTATCTGAGGACCACGCAGAACGCGCATCGTGCACTCGACAGGGGACGGCGTCAGCATGTAGGGTGGGGCTTGCCCCACCGAGAATCCGACGTGCGAAGAAGCGGTGGGGCGAGCCCCACCCTACGGGCCAGATCGCCGGCACGATGCCTGCGACACATATGCCCTGACGGCACACGACGAACGAAACGAAAACGGGCTCGGAATCCTGGGGGATGCCGAGCCCGTTGTAACCGTGGTGTGTGGAAAAGCCTACTCTTCCATGTCGTCCTTCTTCTTGCCGGTGTGGGCGACGATCTGCTGCTGCACGTTCGGCGGGACGGGCTCGTAGTGGCTCAGGGTCATCGAGAAGCTGCCCCGGCCGCCGGTGACGCTCTTGAGCTGGCTGCTGTACTGCGACACTTCCGCCAGCGGGACCTGGGCCTTGATGACGATGAAGTTGCCCGGCAGCATGTCCTGGCCGACCACGCGGCCTCGCTTGGAGGACAGGTCGCCCGCGATGTCGCCGACGTTCTCGGCGGGGATCGTCACTTCGATGTTCACGATCGGCTCGAGCAGAGCGGGCTTGGCCTTCTTGACCGCGTCGATGAACGCGCCCTTGCCGGCGGTTCGGAAGGCGATTTCCTTCGAGTCCACCGGGTGATACTTGCCGTCGGTGATCGAGACCTTGACGTCCTGCATCGGGAAGCCCGCCACCGGGCCGCTGACCATGACGTCGTTGACGCCCTTGAGGACTGCCGGCTCGTACTGGCCGGGAATCGAGCCGCCGAAGATGTCCCAACTGAACTGCAGCGGGGGATTGCTGTTTCGCTCGGCCGGCTCGACCTTCAGGTACACCTCGCCGAACTGGCCGGAACCGCCCGTCTGCTTCTTGTGGCGGTAGTGGCCCTCGGCCTTGCCCGTGATCGTTTCCTTGTACGGGATCTTGGGCTCTTTCGTGTTGACCGCCAGCTTGAAGCGGTTCGCCATCTTTTCGATCATGATCCGCAGGTGCAGGTCGCCGAGGCCCTGGACCACGAGTTCCTTGGTCTGCGCGTCGCGGGTGGTCTTGAAGCAGGGATCCTCCTCGCGGAGGCGGTCGAGGGCGCCGCCGATCTTCTGCTCGTCGCCGCGGGATGCCGGCTCCATCGCCAGCGCGAACATCGGCTCCGGGAACGTCGGCATCGGGTACTTGCCGGAGACCCGGCCGTCATGGATGAGGTCGCCGATCTTGAGCTCTTCGAGCTTGCCCAGCGTAACGATGTCGCCCGCGGCGCCGGCGTCGACTTCTTTCGTCTCGCCGCCCTGGGGCTTGAGAACATGCCCCGGACGCAGGGCCTTCTTCTCATCGTTGTGCATCATGTTCGTATCGGACTTCAGCGTGCCGCCGAAGATGCGGATCGTCGAGTATTTCATGTTCGACCGCGGGTCGAAGGCCACGCGGAAGACCACGCCCACCAGCGGGCCGGCCGGATCCGCCTTCACCTCGGTCACCTTCTCGCCGTCGACGATCTTGGCCGGAGCCACGTCGGCGGGGGAGGGCGTGTACTTGGAGATCAGGTCCAGCAGCTCCTAGATGCCGACGTCCTGACGGGCCTCGGTGAAGACGATCGGGATCAGCTTGCCGGTTCGAAGCGCCTTGACGAACACGGTGGCGATCTCCGCCGCCGGGATCTCCTCGCCGCCCAGGTACCGCTCCATCAGGGCATCGTCGGCTTCGACGACGCTCTCGATGAGCTGGGTGTGGGCGTCCGCCACGCTCATGACGGGGGAGTCGCCCGCGGCGTTCTCGATGCAGTCGATGACGGACTTCTTGTCCGCGGCCGGCAGGTTCGCGCATCGGCACTGGGAGCCGAAGGTGTCCTGGATATTCTTGATCAGTTCCGGCATATCCACGTTCTCGGCCGCGATCTTATTGATCACGATCATGCGGGGCTTGCCCAACTCGCAGGCCAGGGCGAACAACTTCCGCGTGTTCGTTTCGATGCCCGAGGCGGCGTTGACCACGATGATCGCGGTCTCCGCGGCCGGCATCGCGGCGATGGCCGGGCCGACGAAATCGGGGGATCCCGGCGCATCGATGAGATTGATCAGTTTGCCGCTGTATTGCGCGTGAACGACGGAGGCAAGGATCGAGTGCTGATGCTCCTTCTCCTCATCGTAGTAATCGCTGACGGTGGTCTTCTCGTCAACGCTCCCCAACCGGCTGATGGCGCCGGCCGTATGCAGGATGGCCTCTGTGAGCGAGGTCTTGCCACTGCCGCCGTGCCCCAAGAGAATCACGTTCCGAATGTCGCCCGTTGCTGCCACTGTCTAACCTCCAACAACGTTTTTCATCGTTTTAGCAGTTCGATCTATCCTGAAACCCTATATGATATACGCACTTCACACCGGACCTCAAGAGCTTTTTTTCCCAAATTACCGGACAATGGCGAAGGAATATCGAACGCTGGCGACGAACGCTCAGGAACGGCGACCGGGTGGGATTATTGGCTGACCCGTTTGAAGTTCCGCCCTCAGGCGGGTTCGAAGTCCTCCGGCGCAGCCGGCTCTTTTACTGCCCCGTCGGAGCTCAAGAGGCCGTTCGGACTGTTTGACCCGCGTAAACGCGGAACTCCAAACGGGCTTCGGGCCGTCGCGGCTGCGGAGGGTCCGATCATGTGAAGCAGGCCGGCGAAGTTATCTGCCGCTGCGGAGAAAAAATCCGGATTTTGCGGCGATTCGCACATTTTTTCTGGACGCTTCAACGGAATTCGCGCGTCGGATTTTATGGGACAGTTGTACGCGGCGTCCGGATGTCACGATATCGTGACACTACGAGTAGTGGCCTTCCGCGGGCGGGTTATTGTATATGGTGTGTCCGGTTATGGGGCGTTCGGAGGGGCCGGGAGGGGGTACTAAAGATACCCCGGGTTCGGTGCCGATAACCCCCACGTCGTTGAAGAACGAACGTGGCGTGCCTTGAAGGATACCTGCACATGGATAAGACCGAACTGATCGAATCGATCCGGGAGATCAATAAGAGCGCCAAGCCCGAATTCCTGGCGAAGTTCTCCGAGAAGGAGTTGAACGCCTACTTGGACCATCTGGCCGAGCTGAGCCCGGAAGAGCTGGCCGTCGCCTCGTAATGATTCTCTCGCTTCGTCACCGGCCCAGTTCTCGGGCCGGTGATCGTGGCTTGGCGTGGGCCGCTCCGCGGATATCCGCACGAGCTTGATGAGCCGCCCACGTCTCCAAACCCCTCGATTCAATTCCCTCTGTTCTACCTCAATTCTCTTCGCCCACATCGCCCGTGACGCTGCGGCTGACGTCGCTGAGTCCGCGTCCCCGCCTCGGACGATTCTTCGAAGGCGCCGCGGAATCGGACGACTGCTGCGGCTGGCC
>JBDKUU010001019.1:0-7000 GCA_039679525.1 Phycisphaerales bacterium
ACCACAGCTTGGGCGCGCTGCAAAAGTAGAGATAGCGGCCGTCGCCGGACCAAGCGGGCCAATTCTCCAGCCGCTCCTTGCGGGCGAGCTGCGGCACGGTGACAATCGATCTCGTGTCGCTTTTGTAGAAGGCCAGCAGGGAGTCGAGGTCGATGGTGTCGCGAGCCTCGTTGCGGCTGGCGTGATAGAACATCGGCAGGTTGTTGATCGAAAAGGCGGCGAGCCGGCCGCTGGGATGCCACGAGGTGTAGCCGAACTTCTTGTCGATGCGGTGCACGGAATCGCCCTCGACGACGAGGGTCGCCGTGCCGTATTGCGGCGAGCGAAGGCCGACCAGCATCCTGTCGGCGCGGTTCTGGGCGAACGAGTGACAGTTCAGGCACGCCTTCCCGCAGTCGCCGCAGCTCAGGACCTCCGACTCTTTGAAATCCGTCAGGTCCCGGCAGTAGATCCCGATGGGCGTCCTGACGTGCATGTGCCCCATGTGCATCTTCCTGTACACGAGGTAGCGGTCGATGTCCTCAGGGGCGATGCGAGCGGTCACCACGTTGGGACGCGTCCATTGGCCGGCCGCATCCTTGATGAAGACCTCGATGCGAAGCTCTCCTCCCCGATTCGCCGCCAATAGATCGCGCCACGGCCCCTTCGGAATCAGGATGGCGGGACCGCGGCCGGAGACCTCGATGGGGTCGCCACGATCGGAGGAGATGCGGGCCGCATACGCAGTCCCCTGCTCACGGATCTCGAAATTCAGCGGCGCGATGTTCGGCGGAATCACCGCCCCGCGGCAGTCCGGGAAGATCCTCGCGGGCCGGTCCACAGTCACGAAGCGATCGACCCGCTCCGCCCTGCCGGACGACCACGCGATCACCCCGCCGATGGCGAGCAGCGATACCGCCGGGACCAGAATTCTAACGCTTCGTTTCGGCATCACTGGCCCCCCGAGCCGCCGAGGCAGAAGTAATAGTAATAGCTGTCCCCAAAGCCGTTTCTCAGGGCCTTTCGCGCCGCCGCGGTGTCCCGACCAAAGGGCTGAACCGCCTTCATAAAGGATGCGAACCGGTCCCTGGACTCCTGGCTGACAGATCGCGTGCCCAACTCCACGGCCCCCGCATTGAGGCTCCTGGCCAGCAGAATCGCCTCCTCGTAATGCCTCGGAATCCTCGACTCGACCCCGTTGTGATAGGCGTTGAAGAGCCGCACGAACCCGGCGAGATTCTTGTTCAGCAGCAGCCAGGCCATGCCGTACTCATAGGCCATCCGATTCCGGGGGTTCTCCACCAGTAATTGCGTGATGAAGTCCGTCTGCCGGACGAAGTCCTTTTGAAGGCGGGCCGCCCGAAGGCATCGAATCTCCTCGTCCCCGGCGGCGTTCGGATCGCCCCGCAGTCGCGAGAGTTCCTCCCTCGCCCAGCGACCCCAGAACGGCACCTTGCTCAAGGCCCGCAGATAGACGCTCGCGGTCTCGACGTCGCCTTTGACCACGTGGATCTTCGCGAGCCGCTCGAGCAGGAGCGGCTTCTCCCCGTACATCTCCATCGAGATCGTCAGGGCGTTCTCCGCCTCGTTGATCAGCCCGAGCTCCATGCAGGTGTCGACCTTCTGCCACAGGGCCTCTTTCCCCGTCAGCAGCAGCGACTTCGGGTCCTGGTAATAGCCGAACATGTCGTCCCCGAGCCGGCCGGTGTGGTACAGGGCCCGATCCACCGCGTGACAGATCAGATAGTGAGGCGGGCAGCGTCCGGCCGTGCCAAGGACCTTCGACCACATGCCCTGCCGCGAGTAGAAATCCACCTCGAACAAGGCCTTAAGCATGGGATCGTGATAGAGGCCCAGGACAATCGTCGTCGCGGCCGCCAGCAGGCCGGTCTCGATCCCCCACCGCAGCACGCCGGCCCTGGCGCCATTCTGCGGGGCAGACGCCTTTCGCGAACCCTTGCCCGCCGCACTCGACGCGGCCTTCGCCAGGAACGTCCGCCGCCCGAGGGTAAAACGCCACAGCCCCGCCGCCGCCATCGTCGCGGGCAAAAAGAGGTACAGCGCCGCGACGGCGCTCAGCATCAACTGGGGAGGCTCGACCAGTCGTGTCCCCAGGTAGATCGGCAGCATCAGGGCGTACGCCTCGACGGCCGAGAGCCCCCAGATCATCACGCCGACGACGCCGGGAACGACGGCCGCCGACGCCGCGTACCCGAGGCCCTCGCGGTACCGCCGATCTTTGACAATCGCTGCCCCGCCGCACAGAACCGCGAAGAGAAGATACGCGGCTCCGATCCCGGCGTAGAGAACGATGGAGAGGGCCAGAAAGCAGAGGATTCGCACAGCCGCCCGCCGCGGCGCAAACCGCAGGAACAGGCACGCCGCGAGCAACGCGACAGCGAAAGCCAGCGTCGTCGTGAAGTGAAAGACATATTGCGAGTACACGGCCGCCAGGACCAGCGGCCCGACGAACCGCACCACCCGCAGCCGCGAGGCCCCGATCCGCCTGAGATAATCGTCCGTCCCCCAGCCGATCAGCCACGCCTGGCACGTCACGACCGCAGCCCCGGCCCACGAGTAATAGAAAAGCTGGGCCAGGAAGGCGGCGACGTATTCGACAGCCCCCGCCGGACAGGCCAGTTGCCCCTTCAGGAACGCCCAATCCACGTAGAACGTCGGGAAGTTGTCGATCAGGCCGCCGCCGTTGTACACCAGACGCAGATCGACCTCGAACGCCAGGTACAGGTAGAACAGAAGGTAGAACGCCGCCGGGGCAAGTCCCCGCAGGACGAGCCCCATCAGGCCCGACCTCGTCGGCGCGTTCACCTGTATCGACTTTGCGTTGGTCACCAGTCGGCCTTCCTTCGTACCATGGCCGTCCCTCCCCCGAACCACCCGGCCGCCTCGGATGATACGTGATCGAGCCGAGACTGTCAACGAAGCCGCGGGAGGCGCAAAGCGTCCTGCGCCAAGCGGCAAGCGCCAGAGACGCAGAACCTCCCCTCTGTCGCTTCCCCCTTCCCCCTTACCGCTTACCGCTTCCCGCCTTCCCCGCCCCGCTTCCACGCGGCGTCCCGCCGCCCCGATCTCGCGCAGAGCCGCCGAGGCGCAGAGGGGAATCGGAGAACCGGTTCTCGTAGGATGGGCTTCAGCCCATGCGGACATTCACGGATTCTCCATGTTTTGAACCCCGGAGCACACGGAGGCCGCCGAGAAGACAGAGGACGGAGGACCGAAGACGGAGGACGGATCACCAGCCACCGGGGCATGGGTCACAGCTTTCAGACCGCGAAACACGCGAAACGAATCCGACCTCACGCAGAAAGGCCGCTCTTGTAGGGTGGGCTCTCAGCCCACGCGTGTCTTCCGGAATCTTCAACCACGGAGACCACCGAGACCACGGAGCCCGAAGAAAGAGAAGGCAGGAAAAGCAGAACGCAACTCTTCTCTGCCAACGGCCCCACGCTTCGGCGCTCATACGCTTCAACGCGGCGTCCCGCCGCCCCTGCTCCCAAGCCGCAAGGATAGGCGACCAAGACTGCTGGTCTCTGCACAAATGGATTGTCCCACCCGGAAAAAGTACCTGACACCGTCCCGCTCCCCGGACCTTATCTTCATGCCATTCGTACCTGACACCTTTAGTTCACCCAACAATGGCGGGGGCAGCCTGAGGATAAGACAAAACGTATTGTGTTCCGTCCTGCGAGGGATTAGAATCAGCGAAGTCCTCTTTTGATAAATTGGGCCGATCTATGACAAAGCCAGTCGATGCAATTACCCGGCTGTTTCGCGCGTGCGAGCCGAATGAGGCTTTGCAGCCGGGCGACGTACGTTATGTGAATTGCGACGATGTTCGCGGCGAGAACCTCGTCCAGACCTATGTCCGCAGCCTGCGCCGAGCGAACCCGGCGAAACCTGAAGTGAAGCTCTTCGCCGGTCACCGCGGCGTGGGCAAGACCTGTGAGTTGAACCGGGTCAAGGCCTCTCTCGAAAGACCCCAATCCGCCGACCACCCGCACCGGCCGTTCCGTGTCATTTACATGGACGCAACGGAGAAGCTCGATCTGAACGATCTCGACCTGCCCGACCTGCTGACGTTCATCGCATCGGAGGTGGTCGCCCAACTCCGTGCAGCAAATCTGCCAGGGTTCGATCCGGTCTCCACCTACCTGACGCATGTTTGGGATGAGATCAAGAGCGCCTTGGGATCGGACGTGGTTCTGAAAGAGGCCGAGGTGGGAACCGGCTTCGGCTCGCTGGCCCTGGAGCTCAAGAACCGTCCGAACTCGCGGCAGACGCTGCGCCGAGCTATCGAGATGCACAGCACCGGCTTGCTCGACGCCGTGAACGACATGCTCGTGACTGCAAACGTGAAATGCCGCCAGAACGGGTGCGAGGGGCTCGTGCTCATCGTGGATGGGCTGGAGCGGCTGGTCTTCCGCGCCCTGGACGGCGGTGGCAGCACGCATGACCGCTTGTTCATCGAGCGCAGCGAGCAGCTCGCCAGCCTCAAGGCCCACACGATCTACACCGTGCCGATCTCGTTGTTCTATTCGCCGCGATGCGCCGAGCTGGAGCAAACGTTCGGCGAGCATAACGTCCCGGTGCCCATGATCCGACTGCATGAGTTCGGCGCACCCGCTGTCGTTCCCGGCGCGCCGGGGATGCAGAAGATGTGGGAGATGATCGAAGCCCGCTGCCGCCATGCGAAGGTGGACATCACGGATGTCTTCGATCGCGCCGATACAGGCATGTACCTCTGTGAAATGACCGGTGGCCATCCACGACATCTGATGATGTTCCTCCAGGCTGCGATGAACGCAGTGGAGGACCTGCCCATCACGCGGGCCGCCGCCGAAAAGGGCGTTCGCAACTATGCCAACAGCCTCCTCCGTGAAGTCCCGGATGAGTACTGGCCGAAGTTGCGTGCGTTCGGAGAGCCACAGAGCGATATGCCGAAAGACGAAGCTCACCAGAAGATGTTGCTCCTGCTTCACGTCTTCGAATATATGAACGGGTCCCCCTGGTATGAAGTCAATCCCGTCATCCGGACGCTTGCGAAGTTCCTCCGCAAAGGACAGTGAGTTCCGCGCGGTAGAAAGCATCAGCGCTCTGGCGAGAGGTCTCCAGCGGGCGCAGGGCTTCACGCTGTTCGTCGCCGTGTGCAACAAGCCCGGAGAGTGCGAACAGTTGATCCACATGCTGGAAGAGGCGATGCCGTCAGTGGGTTTCCACCACGTTCGCGTCTCTCCGACCACGACCGATCTGCTTGCAGAAGTCCTGGCCCAGGTTCCTGACATGACCGGGCCCATTCTCATCACCGACATCGATCGCGCCATACAAGGGGATTCACCGAAGCATCCCGTTCTGGAGACGCTGAACCTTCAGCGACCCGACTGGGCCAAACGGGTGAATCAGGCAGTGGTTCTCTGGACGCCCGAGCTTCTCCTGCCTCTGATCGGACGCGAGGCGCCCGACTTTCTCGATTGGCGAAGCGACACGATTCACTTCCCCGACCTGTCTGACGAGCAGGTTGAGCTCGTACGCGAGATCGCCCTGCCTTGGGAAGCTACATTGAAGTCCTTCAAGGCGAGGGAGGAACGAGTTGACGAGTTGAAGCAGCGGTTGGCGGAGACCTCGCATGATACGGACCACGTTGCCATGGCCGCACGCGGGGGCTGGCTGCTTGAACTGGCGACCGACTCGGCATCTCTCGGCCGTCGGGAAGAGGCCTCGAAAGCCGCTCAGGAGGCCCTCGATATCTATAGGCGATTGGCCAAGGACCGCCCGGATGCCTTCTTGCCCGAATTGGCGTGGAGTCTGAACAACCTCGGCGACATGCTCAGAGACCTGGGTCGTCGGGAAGAGGCCTTGAAAGCCGAACAGGAGGCCCTCGATATCAGAAGGCGATTGGCCAAGGACCGACCGGATGCCTTCTTGCCCGACTTGGCGATGAGTCTGAACAACCTCGGCAACATGCTCAGCGACTTGGGTCGTCGGGAAGAGGCCTTGAAAGCCGCACAGGAGGGCCTGGATATCTACAGGCGATTGGCCAACGACCGCCCGGATGCCTTCTTGCCTGACTTGGCGACGTCTTTGAGAACCTTGGGAAGGTGCCTCGCGGCCGACGCGTGTCTGGGAGAAGCCGTCGAGGCGTTCGCCGCAGGCGTGCGTGCGCTTTCATCACCGTTCAGCCGTCTTCCGGCGGCATTCGCCCCGCTGATGAGGTCACTCGTGTCAGACTATCTAAAGCATCTCGAAGAACTGGGCGAGAGCGCGGATATGGAACTATTGGGTCCGATCCTGGCGAAGTTCGAAGAAATGAAGAATGACGAGGGGGGACTCTCAGAGAAATAGAGGAGTCCATCCTGCAAGAGCGTCCTGCCCGCCTTTCCCCCTCCGTATCCCTGCGTCCCTGCGTGAGAACACTCTGTTTTTGCCATTCCGCCGGTCCCGGTCTCCCGCCGGGCCGTGTTGTCAGTCAGCCCTTATTCCAAGCACTAGGGGCATTGCGTGTCGCGCGGCGGACCGGGGGACTTGAGGTCGGTCGGTCAAGTCTTCTTCACCCGGCGGAAACCGAAGGGTTCTTTCGGCGGATCCTGGGGCGGGGGCGTCAGCAACTGGATGGTGTCGACGATCGCGACGATCTGCTTGTCGTGGTTCTGCACCGTTTTCTGGAGCCGCTTGAGATCACAGATTGTGATCTCAGATTCGGGACTTCCAGGGGCGGGCCTTGCGATAGGCTTTGACGCCGTCGCGATACGCGGCACTTCTCCTGGCTCGGGGGATCTGGATTCCCGCTTTCGCGGGAACGACAGGAGGACAGGCACGGGGACCTGCCCCTACGAGGCTCCGCGCCGGATGCGGGTTTCTTCGCCGCTTCCACGCTTCCACGCTTCTACGCTTCCACCGGCCCGTGCGGGCCGAATTCCTGTTGCACCGGGGGACAACCCGCGATACAATCCAGATACGGCGGGGAGAAATCCCGCCGGGTGAGACAACTTGTACACTGAGATTCTGG
>JBDKUU010001020.1:0-9517 GCA_039679525.1 Phycisphaerales bacterium
AGCGGTTCGAACTGGATCCCTCGAAAGACACCATCAACTACATTCATGCCGGCAACGTCCGGCAGGGCGATATCGCGAAGGATGAGTACATTCTCTTTGCCGCCGACAACGAGACGATCGGAGCTCACATTCGAGTGCTCGAAGAGGCCGGCCTGACGCCGGTCAGCATCGACGCGCCTCCCTGCGCTCTGTTCCGATCCTTCGAACGGTCGATGCGTCGCCAGGAGGACCGGGAACGCACGATCATCTTCATCGACGTGGGCTATCGTTTCACGACGGTGGTCTTCGGACGCAGCAGCGAGATCTGCTTCGTCAAACAGATCCCGGTCGGCATCGGCCAGTTCACGCAGGAAGTGGCTTTGGCCCTGTCGATCCCACCGGCCGACGCGGAGTCGATCCGCATGCGGCTGCAGCGGGATGAACCGGTCGACGCGGCCACGCGCCGGCCCGTCGTCGACGCCTTGAACGTGATGGCCGAACAGCTCGCGGGCGAGGTTTCCCTCTGCCTGCGGTATTACACCGTCACGTTCCGAGGCAAACGGGTGGAGCGTGCGATCGTCGCCGGCGGGGGCGCCTACGAGCTGGTGCTTCGCGACGCCCTGCGGCGTCATCTGTCCGTGGAGGTCGAGATCGCCGAACCCCTGCGGGGTTTCGATCTTGGCCATTCGGTCATCGACACGGAGTATGGAAATGAGCACGCGGATCTGGCCCTGGCCGTGGGGCTCAGTCTCAAAGGATGGGGCGAGGCGACGCCGGATCGGACGCCGGTCGAACGCCTGGAGCCCGCGCTGGAAGGAGAGCCTCTGTGAAAGACCTCGATTTCCTTCCGGATTGGTACAAGGATCGCAAGAGACGCAGCTCGCGAGTGCGCAAGCAGTACATCGCCCTCGTGGCGGTCTTTCTCATGATGATGACGTTCAACCTGACGGCCCTGCACAGGGCCGGCCGGGTCGCCGCGGACGTGTCCCGCTACGAGGACCAGCGGACGCGGGCCGAGGCGATCGTCGATGAATTCAACCTGGTCACGCGGGAGCTGAACCAGATGAAGGCCAGGGCGGATCTGGTCCGCCGGATCGACACGCGGATCGATGTCGCGTCGATCCTCGCGGAAATCAGCCACGTCGTGGACGAATCCACCCTGCTGAGCAAGATCGAGTTCGCGACCGAGCCCCTCGCGCAGCCGGAAGATGTCGACCGGGCCAAGGGGCCTTCCGTTCGACCGGCGAAAGGCGAGGACTCGCAGCGTGAGCCCGCCTTGGGACCGTCGACGCTCCAGATCGTTCTGGCCGGGGTTGCGACTCAATCGTCGCAGGTTGCGGACCTGGTCTGCAGGCTGGAGGAATCCGCGTACTTTCAGCACGTCCGCCCGTCGTTCTACGGCAGGACCAAGGTCCAGGTCGGCCCGGCCTCCGCAGGTTCCGGGAAAACGGATGCGTCGGCGGGTTCGCCCGAGATGCTGGATGTGACGGCTTTCGAGATCACATGCACCCTGGCCAACTATGAAGGGATCGAGGCACGATGAACGTGACCTGTCTGTCGCACCGCAAGCAGCAAGTGTGGGTGTGTGTCATCGCAGGGTTGTTTCTCTGCGATTTCATCCTGTGCGCCTACCTTCCCGCGCAGCAACGCCTGGCGTCGCTGAAGAACGCCAAGGCGGAGCAACGCCGCACGATCGATATGGCCGCGGGCCAGGGCGACGAACTGCCCGGTCTGAAGGCGAAACTGCGGGACACGCAGCGGCTCATCGATCAGTTCGAAGCCGCGGTGCCCTCGGACAACGCGCTGGGCGCGTTTCTCCAGCGGGTGACGACCCTGATGACGGAAAAAGGGCTGACCGAGCAGGTGGTCCTGCCGGGAAAGGAAGTCGTGTCCGGCGAACTGGGGTGCATTCCGATTCGCATGAGCTGCCAGGGGACCCTGGCGAATCTGTTCGGTTTCTTCCGGGAGCTTCAGACGTTGGATCGGCTCGTGCGGATCGAAACCGTGAAGATCGAGAATGACGCCGCCTACAGCGGGCGGCTGACCCTGCAGACGGAGGCGTTCATCTTCTATCAATCGAAATCGGCTCAGACGCAGGACGCCCGGGCCGAGATGACAGGGGAGGCCCGCCATGGCGCATAATTCCAAGCGTGGCGTTCGGCCGACCGGCCGGGCGCTGGACCTCCTGAGAGACGGAAAAAAAACGGTCCTGGCCACCGCGTTGATTCTGGTCATGGCCGCGATGTGGATTCGCGTTCTGATCGGGCACCGGCCCGGCTCGGCGGCCGCCGCCACGAATCGGCCTCAGACGAGCGCGGCGTCGCAGAAATCGCCGGCCCGAAGCAGGGCCAAAATGATCGCACTGCCCAGGATCGCGGGACGCAACGATTCCATCGATCGAGATTGTTTCAATATGCAGGAATGGGCGCCGGTTCGGCTGTCCGCCGCGGGCCCGAGCGCAAGCACTGACCCAGAAGTACCCGTCGTTTCTCCCCATCATGACCAAGAAGTGATTCACCAGGTAGCACAGACATTGAGACTGGAGGCGGTGTCGCTGAAGAGCGAGAGTCCCCGGGCCTTTTTGAACGACCGATTGCTGGGCGTCGGGGACACGCTGACCGTGGAGACCGGCTCCGCCAGTCTCGAATTCGAAGTGTTGCAGATCAAAGAAGAATCGGTGCTTGTGGAATGCAATGGCATACAACTGACGCTGAAGCTGGCGCTGGTTGGAGACGTACGGAAGTGATCGAACGAGTTCAAGAACGATGCGGGCGCCAAAACCCTTGGGAATTGGCGATCGGATGAACAGGAGTTACCTTATGGTTCAAGACACACACATGAGTCAAGCATACTCTTTCCGGGGGACGCGATGGCTATGCGCCGCGCTGCTCCTCGGCATTCTCAGCGGCTGGGCCATCGCGGCCGAGCCCAACTCGGCGGCCGCTGCGCCTGCCGTTTCGGCCAACGGTCCGGTTGTCGATCCGAACATGGGCCAGGTGGACCCGGCCAGCGGGCGCACCGAGTTGATCCGGTTCCAGAAAGACAGCAATGTCCGACAGGCGTTGAGCCTGCTGGAGAAACTCTGGAAGAAGAACATCATCGCTTCGCCGGGAGTGGACGGTCCCCTGACGGTCACTTCCCTGTACAATGTCACCTTTGAGGAAGCGCTGGACGCGATCCTCGGGTTCGGCTTCAAGTACGAGCAGGACGGCGACTTCGTCCGCGTCTATACGACAGAGCAGTACAAGAAGATGAAAGAGGACCCCGAGCGAATGGTCTTCAAAGTCATCACGCTGTACTATCTCTCGGCGGAGGAGGCGGTGAAGCTGGTGACGCCGGTTCTGAGCGGCTCGGCCAGCGCCAAGGTGCAGGCGACCACGGCCGCCGAGAATCGCATCTCGGGCGGCGAAGGCGACCTCAGCAGCGGCGCCGGCGGCAACACGCTGGCCAACAAGGACACGATCATCATCTTCGACTTTCCCGAGAACATCGAACGCGCCGAGGGAGTCATCGAGAAAGTGGACATCCGGCCCGAGCAGGTCCTCATCGAGGCGACCATCATGTCGGCCCGGCTGAACGAGAAAACGCAGTTCGGGATCGACTGGAACCTGCTGAACGGCGTGCCGATCAATGGATTCCCGGTCAGCATCGCCGGCGGTCAGGGCACCTATGCTCAGACCAGCGGTTTCTCGGTTCCGCAGTCCGCGGGCGGCCTGCGAGTCGGCTTCTCCGCCGACAACGTGCAGGCGATCATCACGGCTCTGGAGACCATCACGGACACGACCGTGCTGGCCAACCCGAAGATCCTGGCCGTGAACAAACAGGAAGGCGTCGTCTACATCGGCCGCAAGATCGGCTATCAGGCCCAGACGACCCAGACCCAGACCTCGACGACCCAGTCGGTCGAGTTCCTCGAGACGGGTACCCGGCTTGCGTTCCGGCCGTACATCGGCAACGACGGATACATCCGCATGGACATCTATCCGAAGGACAGCGACGGCTCGCTCAAGGAGAACCAGATCCCCGATGAAACCTCGACCGAATTGAGAACCAACGTGGTTGTCAAAGACGGCCAGACGGTGGTCATCGGAGGTCTCTTCCGCGACAACGTGGTCACGAGCAAGACGCAGGTCCCGGTGCTTGGGAACATCCCGATCGTGGGCGCCCTGTTCCGCGGCAAGACGGACACCGTCGGCCGGGAAGAGGTGATCATCATCCTGACGCCGCACATCATCGACGAGCCCGGCGAGGTCCGTGGAGATGACCGCGCTTCCGACATCCGCCGCAAGCGTCAGGCCACCATCGACAGCCTGGACGCCATCGACGCCGCCAAGTGGGCGGAGAACGCCTATGCCCGGGCCGCCAAGAATTATCTTGAGGGCGACCTGGAGAAGGCAGTCTACAACCTCAAGCTGGCCCTGATGGTTCGGCCGACCTATCTGGAGGCGCTGCGTCTTCGGGAGCGGATCATCGCGGAAACCGACCCGGAGCAGTTCCGGCGGCTTGACGGCGTGGCCATCCAGGAACTGGATCAGCAGCAGGCCAGTCAGTGGATGAGACGCTGAGTTCTGTCTGAGGAAGAAGGGGACGACGGGGCTTCCGCCGTCCCATGGTTTCGGAGGATTTGTGGTGAGAGGCCAACGGAGCACAATCTGGATCGCCGTCTCGGTGGCGATTGCCTCGCTGACAACTGCGATCGTCATGCAGTTGCAGGGTGGCGTCGCCTCATTCGGGCGGTGGCCGGCTCTGTTGTGCCTCGGGATCTACTGTGCAGGGGCTGTGGACGTGATCCTCCTCGGCATCGGCTACGGCCGGATGGTCGGGGCGGTCACGTCCATGGCGGCACGGTTGCGGTCGGAGTCGTCCGGCGTCTCCGACCGCGAGTGGCCGCCGGCGTTTCGCGGGCTCATCCAGGCTCTCAACGAGAGGCTGACGGACAGCAACAAGGCGGCCCAACGATCCCGAACCGAGCTGAAGGATCTCGAAATCCGCTCGCAGCTTTCGGAGCGGCAGCGGCAGCACACGGAGGCGATTCTTTACAGTCTGCGGGACGCCGTGATCGTGATCGACGGATCGGACCGGCTCCTCATGGCCAACGGCCCGGCGGCCCAGCTCTTCGGGTTCGACCCGGAGAACGCACAACACAAACCCCTGGCCGAGGCGATCGGCCGGACTCACGCCGAGTTTCTGGAGCTGCTGCTCCAGTGTCGGCGCAACCGCACGGAGGCGACGAAACGGGAGCTGGAGTTCCCGCAGAGCGACCGCCCTCACGTCTATGAGACGATCGTCTCCTGCGTTCAGACGGACGGCAAGGTCTCCGGCGTCGTGGCCGTTCTCCATGACATCACGCGGGAGAAGGAAGTCGCCCAGATGAAGAACGATTTCGTCAGCCACGTCTCGCACGAGCTCAAGACGCCGCTGGCCTCGATCATGGCCTATTCGGAGATGCTGGCCGACGGCGAGGCCGACGACGAGGAGACCCGCAAGGAATTCTACTCGGTGATTCAGAGCCAGGCCCAGCGGCTCAGCCGCCTGATCGAGGACATTCTCAACATCTCGCGGATCGAGTCGGGCCTGATCAAAGTCAACAAGGAGGCCGCGAGCCTGACGATCCTGATCGAAGAGCAGTTGAAGATGATCCGCAACTACGCGGAAGAAAAGAACATCACGGTCACCGCGGGCCGGGCGATCTGCTTCGATCAGGTGCTCGTCGACAAGGACATGATCTCCCAGGTGATCGTCAACCTGCTGAGCAACGCGGTCAAGTACACTCCCGCCGGCGGCCGCGTGACCGTCGGCCTGGAGGTGAATGAGGCCGCCGGACTGGTGCGCGTCAGCGTGACGGACACCGGCGTGGGCATTCCGGAGAACGAGATCGGCCGGCTCTTCGAGAAGTTCTACCGCGTCGCGGCCAACAACAAACAGGCGAAGGGGACCGGACTGGGGTTAAACCTGGTCAAACAAATAGTCGAAAAAGTACACGGCGGCCGGGTGTTCGTCACCAGCAAGGTCGGCGTCGGCAGCACGTTCGGTTTCGAACTGCCGCTGGCCACCGCCCGGCAGGCTGCTCTCGTGTAGAGGGATCCGCCGATTGCCCGTCACGGAGGAGTGAATACCGACAGTGAATCATTCTAAGGATCGAACAATGGCCAACAAGGTCCTCGTTGCAGACGATGAAATCCATATCATCCACGTGGTCGCGATCAAGCTTCGCAACAACGGCTACGAAGTGATTTCGGCCAGCAATGGCGCAGAGGCGTATGAACTGGCGTGCCGGGAGAATCCCGATATCGTGGTCACGGACTACCAGATGCCGTTGATGACCGGCATCGAACTGGTCGAGAAGATGCGGGCGGACGACCGCACGAAGAGCACGCCCGTCATCCTGCTGACGGCCCGCAGTTTCGCCATCACGCAGGAGATGCAGGAGAGTCTCGGCATATCGAACTGCCTGAGCAAACCGTTCAGCCCCAAGGAATTGCTCAAGACCATCCAGGACATCCTTTACCAGAAGGAGCTTGTGGCTCAGAGCTGAGTGGCTCGCGAACGCATCCGGAGAATGCACTTAGGGATAGGTGAGTGAGTGGAAACGGTCATGCCGAACACGGTGACTCCGACATTGGCGCCGGCCCGACGGCGCGAGCTGGAGAGACTCGGGGAGCGGATCGTCCGCTTCGGCGTCAATTTTGCCGTGGTGACGCCTGACGGGCAGATGCCGGTCCTCGTGAACTCCGGGCTCTTCGAGAGCCGGCCTGAACGGTTGATCGAGGCCGGCCGGTGCGTCCTGGAGCGGATCGAGCAGCAGCGGTATGAAGGCGTCGAGATCCCCGTCTGGCAGTTTGCCGAGGAGAGCCTGCTCGTGGCGTCGCCGCTGCTGATGCCCCTGGTCATCGGAGGGTATCGCCATCCCCTCGGCGCAGCGATCATCGACCTGGGAAGTCCCGGCCGAACCGCCGCCGGAACGACGTCCGGCGGTCCCGCCTGCAGCGTCGAGTGCCTCAGCGAGATGCTTCGGCTGGTCGCCCAGAACCAGCAGACGACTCTGCGGACGGAAGAGCAGATCGAAACCGTCGGCGTCGAGCTGTCCCGCGTCTATGAAGAGCTGGTCCTGCTCCACAAGATCAGCACGAACATGCGGGTGACCGAGTCCGACACGAACTTCCTGCAGCTCGCCTGCGACAGTCTGACCGACATCATCGTCGTCGAGGGCATTGCGGTTCTTCTGGAGCGGTGCGTCGAGGGGGACCGTCGATTCGTCGTGGCCGCCGGATCGGGCTTGATCGACATCGACGACCACATGGCGATGGCGCTTCACAGCCGGCTGTGCGACGAGATGCATCAGGGGCAGGAGGCTCTCCTGGACAGCGAAGTGGACGGGCCTTTCCGGTATGAATGGCCGGCGAGCGTGCGGAACCTGATCGCCGTGCCGTTGTGCGCCAAAGAGAAGGCGGAGCCGGGCTCGACGCGCCACACCAAAGGCGGCGTCTCGATCATCGGCCTGATGGTGGCCGTCAATCGGATCGACAAGCCCGACTTCGACAGCACCGACGTCAAGCTCTTCACCTCGGTCGCCAGCGGCTGCGCGGTCTTCATCGAAAACGGGCGGCTCTTCAACGATCTCAAGGAGTTGTTCGTCGGCTCCCTCAAGGCCCTGACCAACAGCATCGACGCCAAGGACCAGTACACCCGCGGCCACTCCGAACGGGTGGCGCTGATCTCGCGGTGGCTCGCCGAGAGACTGGCGGAGCGGGAGCCCCTCGAAGAGGAGCAGATCCACAAGATCTACCTGGCCGGCCTGTTGCACGACATCGGCAAAATCGGGATCGACGAGATCGTTCTTCGCAAGACCGGCAAACTCACCCCGGAAGAACGGGCCTGCATTCGACGGCATCCGTCCATCGGGGCGAGCATCCTCCGCGGGATCAAGCAGATGAAGGACATCGTGCCGGGCGTCCTGTGCCACCACGAACGGGTGGACGGCCAGGGCTATCCGGACGGCCTGACGGGCGACGACATCCCGCTGACGGGCAAGATCGTCCAACTGGCGGACAGCTTCGACGCCATGACGTCCCGGCGGACGTACCGCGACGCGATGAGCGTCGAACACGCGATGGACGAGATCCGCAAGGGGCTCGGCACGCAGTTCGACGAGAAGATCGGCCGGCTGTTCCTCGAAAGCGACATTACCCGTCTCTGGGACATGATCCAGGAGGGGGGGCCGGAGAGCTATGACACCGCCCATTTCGCCGACTACGGCACCGACGCGGTGGGGACGCTGCTGCGATGAGAATCCAGTGGCAGGACTACAACGAGGTGACGGTGATCGACCTGCGGGGCGAGGTCGACGGCGAGCTCACGGACCCGCTGCGAAGCGCCGTCACGGAGATCGCCGGCAATCAAAGGGCGGGCATCGTCCTGGACATGAGCAACGTGAGTTTCGTGGACAGTCAGGGCCTCGAGCTGTTGCTCTGGGTGCGGGATTATTGCCGCCAGAACAAGATTCAACTGCGGCTGGCCGGGCTCGATGAGAACTGCAGCAAGATCCTGGAGATCACCCGGCTGCAGGACGAGTTCGACTGCCACGCGGAACTGACGCAAGCGGTCAAGAGCTTTGCGTGATAGGCAAGCGTGATTGTGACGTATCGAGGCAGGGTGGTGTATGACGCAGATTCTGCTTGAGAACAAGACCCAGCTCGGTCAGCTCCTGCTGGCCCGGGGGGTGGTCTCTCAAGAGCAGATCGACAAGGCCCTCGTTGAACAGCGGGAGAAGGGGCATCGCAAGCTCCTGGGCGAGCTGCTCGTCGAGATGGGCTACTGCACCGACAACCAGATCGCGGCGGCCCTGGCTGAGGCGTACGGCGTTCCGTACGCCCAGATGAGCCCCAAGCTGTGCGACCCGAAAGCGGTCGAGATTCTGCCTCGCGAGTTCCTCGAAGCGCACATCGTGTTGCCTCTGTTCAAGGTGCACGACGTTCTGACGGTGGCGGTCAGCGAACCGACCAACGTCTTTCTCATCGACGAGATCGAGCGGATCAGCGGCTGCCGCGTGCAGGTCGTCTGCTCGACGAGCAAGGACATCAAGGCGACCCTGCAGAGCTACCTGCCGGCGGCGAACGTCTTCGTCATCGACGACATCATCGACGACCAGGGACTCGAAGAGTTCTCGCTCATCGAGAACATCACGCAGGACATCAGCAATCTCGAAGAGGTGGCGGGGCAGTCGCCGGTCGTCAAGCTGGTCAACTATCTGCTGTATAACGCGGTTCGCGAGAACGCGAGCGATATCCATATCGAGCCCGACGATAAGAAGCTGCGGGTTCGCTATCGCGTGGACGGCAAGCTCTACGAGAAGATGCGGCCGCCGTATCAGATGCATCCAGCGGTCGTCTCCCGAGTCAAGATCATGGCGGAGCTGGACATCGCCCAGCGCAGGCTGCCCCAGGACGGCGGCATCCACGTGCTCGTCGAGGGTCGGCCGATCGATCTGCGCGTCTCGGTCATGCCGGGCAACTTCGGGGAGAAGGTCGTCATCCGCGTC
>JBDKUU010001021.1:0-16931 GCA_039679525.1 Phycisphaerales bacterium
AAAGCACAAAACCCAAATGCTCGAAACGCCGGCGCTTGTCGCCGGGTCGTTTCGAGCATTTGCGTTTCGGTCACTCGTGCTTATTTGGGACCTGCTCTTGTAGTTTCGGGGCGGGCTTGTAGCTGTCGATGAATTCCGCCGTCACGGCGTTCGGATCGAGGCCGATGAGGTCGAACAGTTCCGCCTCCAGCTCCACGATGGCGCCGTCGACTCTGGCGATTTCCGCCGGATCGATGCCGGCGGCTTTTCGCTTGTTGGCGTTCCTTGCATGAGCCTCGTTGAGACGCTCCATCAGCGGAACGATCTTGTCGTGCATGGCCCGCTTGTCGGCGTAGTAGACCACCTTCTCCTCGAAACTCTGCGGCTTATCGTCCTTGTCCACGATGGCGGTATAGCGGTGCTTGCGGATGATCTGGGCCAGGATGGGGTAGGCGTCCTTGAGGTAGGCGCAGGCCGCGTCCTCGTGCCGGATGTGGCCGTGCTGCTCCTTGAGCTTTCGCCACTTGGCCTTGTCTTCCTCCGTCACTTTCTGCTCGAAGCGGCTGAAATCCTCCAGCGGGAATTCGCACACGCGAAAGATGTCGTGCAGCAGGCACGCCCGCTCGACGAGGTCCACGTTGATGGGGAAATCCTGCTCGGCGATTCGCTGGGCCAGAAAGACCCCGAGCTTGGCGACCGCCTTGCTGTGCTTGATGATGTGCAGGGGGACGTGACATTCCTTGAGCAGGTCGATGCACTCTTCCGGACTGGGGAGCAGTTGACTCCGCATGAACGACTCCATTGTTTCCTTGCGGGCTTCGGCGTTCGTTTCCATTTGCGATGAACGTCGCCGCCGGCCCGCTTACAGATTCTCTTCGATCATCTCCCGCGTGACGATCACTTTGCCCTGGTCGCAGACGTCGCACCGGCGGACGACTTTCGCGGGCAGTTGCCGCCCGGCGACGATGGGGCCGCCGTAGATCACCACATCCGACCCGATCACGTCGTCCAGATCGATCTCGTTCTCGTGCTGTTCCGGCCCGGTGCACCTGACCTTGATGATTCTCGGCATCGTCATACTCCTTGACGCTCACTGGTTTGCGTGCATCCTACGGCCAACGGAGACGGAATTCAAGGATTGCTGCAAATGAATGATGGCGAAAAGAATCATAACGGGCCGGGCTCGCTGCCGATAACGGCAGTGTCGTTGCTCTGTAGTGATGGTCGTCCTTGTTGAGGATTGGAACATGGTGACAGTGGGCTTCTATCGACGCAGCGGAGGCAGGCCCCCATCGTTCGCAGGCAAGCTGGGCCTGTCGCTGTTCTTCCTTTTCTTTCTTGCCATCGGATCGTTCGTCGCGTTGATCTTCGCCGGGCAACTCAATCGGGTTGCGGGACAACGGACATGGAAGAAAGTGCCGTGTACGATCCTCGCCAGCGAAGTGCAGCGGGGCCCGGACGGCGGGGGGCCGTATGTGTTCGTCATACGGTATCGCTATGAGTTCGGGGGCCAGTCGTACGAAAGCTCGGGCTATCAGCGCGGCTACACGGGCAGCGGCGAGTACTCCGAAACCCAGAGACTCGTCCAGGAGTACCCGGCCGGGTCGAGCACATCGTGCTATGTCAACCCGACCAACGCGGGCGAGGCGGTGCTCAAGCGGGATAGTCTAATGCTGGGGTTGGTGTTTCTCTTCCCGTTGGTCTTCGTGGTCATCGGGGCCGGCGGGCTCTACATGACCTGGCGCAGGCGACCGCTGGAGGAGGCCAGACCCATCGCTCCGACTGCCGGCCGGAACCGCCTGGGCAAGCTGGGCATGGTGGCCTTCTTCGGCTTGTTCGCGGTCGTGGGCGGCGTGATGTTCTGGTTCCTGAGCGTCCAGCCGATCAAAAAGACGCTCGCCGCCGAGTCCTGGGTCGAGACGTCGTGCAAGGTGCTGCAGGCCGAGGTCCGCGAGAAGCGGAGCAGCAAGAGCACGACGTACAGCGTGTACGTCCTGTATGAATACGAATTCGGCGGGCAGACGTACAAGAGCGATCGCTACAACTTCATCGGCGGGTCGTCGAGCGGCCGCGAGGGCAAGGCCCGCGTCGTGGAGGAGTATCGATCGGCCGAGCGACCCATGTGCTATGTCAATCCGCAGAACCCGGCAGAAGCGGTGCTCAAGCGGGGCTTTCACGCCAATCTGCTCGTGACTTTGATTCCGCTGCCATTTCTGCTGGTCGGAGTCATCGGCGTCGTCTGCACGCTGCGGGGCAAACGAACGCGCACAGCCGGGAGCGATTCTTTGGGATATATAGGACAGATGGGACCCATGGGACCTGTCGACGCCGGGCGACAAGTTCTGCGGTCGACGAGTTCTCCGAGGGCGAAGTTCATCATTGTGCTGATTGCGGCTATCGTGTGGAATGGGATCGTGTCTCTCATCGTGATCGGCACGTCGGGCGGGCTGTTCGCGTGGGTGTTCGTCGCCGTCGGACTTGGACTGGCCGCGGCGGCCGTGTACCAGTTCCTGGCGATGTTCAATCCGCGTCCGACGGTGGAATTGAGCCGGGGGGCGATTCCGCTGGGCGGCGGCGCCGAGATACGGTGGAGCTTCTCCGGGCGCGCCGAGCGGATACGGGAACTCGTCGTGATGCTTCGCGGCGTGGAAGAAGCCCGATATCGCACGGGCAAGAACACGCACACCGACAGCAGCACCTTCTATGAACTGGAACTCTACAGGACGACCGATCCTCGCGAGATCGCGTCGGGCCAGGTGGGCTTCCTCGTCCCGGCCGACACGATGCACTCGTTCGAAGCCGCGAATAACAAGATCCTCTGGAGCCTCGACGTTCACGGCAGCATCCAACGCTGGCCCGACGTGAAGGAGTCGTTCAAAATCAACGTGACGCCGAGGGTTGCGTAAGGTGGGGCTTGCCCCGCCGGTTTTCGAGGAGACTCTGACATGGACAAACTGAGCATCAAATTGGCCGACGACAAGACTGTCTTCGGCCCCCGGGACACGATCCGGGGCGTCATCGAATGGAATCTCGACTCCAATCCCCGGCGTCTCGATCTGTCCCTGTTCTGGTATACGGCGGGCCGGGGCACACGGGACGTCGGCATGGTCCACAATGCATGGTTCGACGATCCCGGCATGCACGGCTCGAAGGAGTTCTCGTTCGCGCTGCCGGATGGGCCGCTCAGCGTCTCGGGCAAGCTCGTCTCGATCATCTGGGCCATCGAGCTGACGTGCTCGCCGGGCTCCGAAACCACCCGCCGCGAGATCACGCTCTCGCTCACCGGCAAGAAAATCCTCCTGGACAGCGTCACCTCCCGAAATCCTTTCTCGCATGGCGGCGACGCGTCGAGACCGGATTCTCCAGAGAGCATCCTCAGGGCGGGCTCATGAGAGCGAGAGACAATCCCTTCGCGACGGATCGCATCCATGCCATCCGCCATCGTCCGCAGAGCATCTCCGTCACCGGCCTTCTGACGGAGTTGAAGGAGTTGGGCTACGGCACGGCCATCGTCGGTCCCTACGGCTCCGGCAAGACCACGCTGTTGGATGACCTGGAGCGGGTGCTAGCCGGGGAGGGGATCAAGAGTCACATGGTCGTCGTGAACGATACTTCGCCGCTGCCCGACCCGCCCTGTCAGCGGCTCCTGTCGGAATTGACGCGAGACGAACTTCTATTGCTCGACAGCGCGGACCTTGTCCCGCGATCCGGCTGGTCCCTCCTGAAAGGTCATACGATCACGCATGCGTATGGTCTGGTCATCACCTCCCACCGTCCCGGCCTGCTCCCGACACTGATCGGATGCACGACGAGCCCCTCGCCTGCGGAACATCGCCCACGAGCTGCAGCCGCCGGATTGCCCCATCTCCGCCGAATCCCCGGCCACCCTCTTCCAACGCCACCAAGGCAACATCCGGGACTGCCGCCGTGAACTCTACGATTGTCACGCCCAAGATCGACAGACCTACAGAAAGGGGGGGAGCAGTTGCATGGCGTCCTACGCACAACGCTTTCCCGCGTTCTCTGCGCTCATATGGCCTTAGATTCTCTGTGCTTGCGGCGAAGCAGTCCCCCCAAACCGATGCTGGCGAGAAGCAGGGACGAAGGTCCTGGGACGGGTCTCGCAAGGAACCCGTGTTCCGCGCCGCCTGCATCGATGTACCATCCGGCAATCCAACCTGAATCATTGATCCCTTCCGCCCACGTGTATGCAGCGTCAGGATAGTCGAGATTCGTCCATGTAGTCCCGTCGTAGAGAAAGCCGTGCCCACCGCTTACATCTTCAAGTCCGCCCACTTCCAGATATGCTCCCACAATCCAACTCTTCTCGTTGATCCTTTCGGCCCAGGTTGCAGCGCTTCCGGGGTAGTCAAGCGCCGTCCATGTGGTTCCATCGTATGTGTAGGCGTGCTGTCCGACCCCGTCCCAGTAGTCTCCGATCACTAGTCCCGAATTAGTGATGTCATCGGCATTGGTATCCAGTGCTCCGGGGAAAATGAGTTGTGTATAGTCCGGTGCCACATACCTATATCCACCGTTTCCGCCGCTGATATCGTCGTATCCGCCCATGACGACCCCTGTGTCATTGAGACCCTCGGCTGCGGAAGTGCCAGCAGCTCCTGGGCCGCTGTAATTAAGCGGTGTCCAGGTGATTCCATTGAAGAGATACCCATGTTCTCCACTGGAGTCATCATAGCTTCCAACGACCCGGCCCGAACTGTCAATATCTGAGGCGCCCGTATGGGTGACTCCAGGACCATCGAAGTCTAATGACGTCCAATTGGGGGCATCGTAGATGAAGGCGTGAGTGCCAGCAGAATCCTCGTACGCTCCCACAATCTGCCCAGCGTTATTGATTCCCTTTGCCCAAGTCCCTGTGACTCCGGGGCCGTCAAAATCGATCGGTGTGAATGAGAAGGAGGCTGCCTGCACCCTTGCCGTAAGAACAGCCAATAGAACGAACGCTTTTTTCATCCTCCTACCATACCTTTCTCCCTTTGGATGATGGGAATCCACGATTTTACGTACCGTCCACAAGACTACCTGTCTTTGGCTTGTTAAGCCTAGTCAGATCATAGGTGGAGCATTGCAGGGTGCAATCCGTAGGAATACGTATTCTCTTGACCTTCGGCAGTTGTCCTTTCCCATGAGACGTGCCTCTTTGTTCGCACCCTTGGGCGTCACGAGAACGATCCATGAAGGGCTCGCAGTCAGCGGAACCTGCTTGACAATTATGTCTCCGCAGCCTATCATAGCGCCTCAATCGAGGGTTATGACTGGATTCATAAGATATGTCGCATAAAGGATTTACACACCTCCATCTGCACAGCCAGTACTCATTGCTCGACGGGGCGATTCAGTTCGAGCCCCTGTTCGATCGATGCAAAAAGCTGGGCATGGATTCGGTGGCCGTGACGGACCACGGCAATATGTTCGGGGCCGTGGAGTTCTACATCAAGGCCAAGGGCGCCGGGATTAAGCCGATCATCGGGATCGAGGCCTATGTCGCCCCGGGCAGCCGACACGACAAGAGCAAGTCATCGATCTCCGACGCGGCGTACCACCTGGTTCTATTGGCCGAGAACAACGCCGGCTATCAGAACCTCCTGAAGCTGGCCAGCATCGGGTACACCGAGGGTTTCTATTACCGGCCCCGCATCGATAAAGAGGTGCTCGCCCAGTTCAACGAGGGGCTCATCTGCTCGACCGCCTGCATCAAAGGGGAGGTGACCGCGGCCGTCGCGTCCGGCGACATGGAGGCGGCCCGGGCCGTAGCCGAGAGCTATTTGAAGATCTTCGGGCCCGAGCGGTTCTTCATCGAGCTGCAATGTCACAAGGGCGAGGACCCGAACGTTCGAGTCGGATGCATCGAGCTGGCCAACCAGCTCGGCGTCGGGCTGATCGTGACGAACGACGTGCACTTTCTCCAAGCGGACGACTACGAGGCCCACAACTGCCTGACCTGCATCAGCACGGGCAAGCTCGCCACCGACCCCGAGCGGATGGTCTATCCGCCGGGCGTGTATCTCAAGAGCTCCGACGAGATGCGGGAGATGTTCCCGGAGGTCCCCGAGGCCTGCGACAACACGCTGGCGATCGCGGCCCGCTGCAACGTGGAGATCGACCTCAAGACCCGCCACGCGCCGCGGTACACGCCGCCGGACGGCTCGACGCCCGAGGACTATCTCCGCAAGCTCTGCTACGAGGGGGCCAAGGAACGTTACAGCGAGATCACCGACAAGGTGACGGAGCGAATGGAGCGAGAGCTCCAGGTCATCCAGTCGAAGGGCTTCTCCAGCTACTTCCTGATCGTGTGGGATTTCTGCAACTATTCGCGTTCGCACGGCATCCCGGTGGGGGCCAGGGGCAGCGGCGTCGGCACGATCGTCGGCTATTGCCTGGGCCTGTGCAACGTCGATCCCCTCAAGTACGACCTGCTGTTCGAGCGATTCATGGACCCCGCTCGAAACGAGATGCCCGATATCGACATCGACATGTGCCAGCAGCATCGCCCGGACGTGATCGACTATGTCCGCAAGAAGTACGGCCAAGTCGCGCAGATCATCACGTTCGGAACGATGAAGGCCAAGGCCGTCATCCGCGACATCTGCCGCGTGCTGGGTGTGCCGCTGGCCGAGGCGGACCGGCTCGCCAAGCTCGTGCCGTTCTCGCTCGATATGACGCTGGACAAGGCCCTGGAGACCGAGCCCGAGCTCAAGCAGGCGTACGACACGAACGACCTGACCCGCAAGGTGATCGACATCGGGCGAAAGCTCGAAGGCCTCACGCGCCACGCCTCGGTCCACGCGGCGGGCGTCGTGATCGCCGACGAGCCGCTGACGAACTTCGTGCCCCTGTACAAGGCCTCCGGCGCCGACGACATCATCACGCAGTACGAAGGCCCGATGGTCGAGAAGTGCGGCCTGCTGAAGATGGACTTTCTGGGCCTCAAGACGCTCAGCGTCCTGTCGCGGGCCTGCCAGTTGATCAAGACCAACCACGGGGTCGATCTCGACCTGGAGAAGATCGACATCCTGGACCCGAAGGTTTTCGAAGTCTTCGTGAAGGGCCGGACCAAGGGCATATTCCAGTTCGAATCCGGCGGCATGCAGGACCTCGTGATGAAAATGCGGCCGGACCGCATCGAGGACCTGATCGCGGCCAACGCGCTCTATCGTCCCGGCCCGATGACCCTGATTCCCGACTACATCGACCGCAAGCACGGCGCGGATTGGACCTGTCCGCACGAGATCATGACCGAGGTGCTCCGGGAGACCTACGGCATCATGGTCTACCAGGAACAGGTCATGCGGATCTGCAACCGCCTCGGCGACATTCCGCTGCGCGAGGCGTACGGCCTGATCAAGGCCATCAGCAAGAAAAAGATCGAAATCATCGCCAAAGAGAAGGAGCGGTTCCTCAACGGCTGCGTCGCCAAGGGCGTCGACAAGAAAGAGGCCGAGCACATCTTCGAGCTGATCGAGCGGTTCGCCGGCTACGGCTTCAACAAGAGCCACTCGACCCGCTACGCGTTCGTCGCCTACCAGACCGCCTATCTGAAGGCCTACTACCCGGTCGAGTTCATGGCGGCCCTGCTGACGTACGACAAGGGCGATACGGAGAAGGTCGTCGAGTACATCGGCGAGTGCCGCGAGATGAGCATCGAGGTGATGGCGCCGGACATCAACGACAGCGACGTCGATTTCACGCCGCTGTACAAAGAGACCGGGGAGGGCAACAAGGGCGTCATCCGCTTCGGCCTGGCCGCGGTCAAGGGCGTGGGCGAGAAGGCGGTCGAACAGATGATCGTGGCCCGAAAGAAGGTGGGGCGGTTCAAGAGCCTGTTCCACTTCTGCGAGAACGTCGACCTGCGGGCGGTCAACAAGCAGGTGATCGAATCGCTGATCAAAGGCGGGGCCTTCGACCGGCTCGGCGGCAACCGCAACCAGATGTCGCTGGGCTTGGAGCGGGCCATGCAGGTCGGGTCCAGCCTGCAATCGGACAAGGTCAGCGGCCAGATGAACTTCTTCGGGCAAGTCACCGACGAAAAACAATACGCCGAGGACCACAAGGCGCTGCCCGACGTGCCGCCGTGGCCGGAGCTGCAGATGCTGGCCTTCGAGAAGCAGGTGCTGGGGTTCTACGTCACCAGCAACCCGCTGAGCCAGCACGCCGAGATGATCAACGACTACTCGACGACGAATTCCGTCCGCCTGATGCAGGAGCACGGCCCCGGCGAAGGCAACGGCAACGGCCATGGGAACGGAAACGGCAATGGCAACGGCGAGAAGCAGGTCACGATTGGCGGCATGGTCACGAAGGTCCGCTACAACATCACCAAGAACGGCCGCAATGCCGGTTCCAAGATGGCGGTCTTCACGCTCGAAGATCTGCAGGGCCAGATCGAGGTGGTCCTGTTCCCCGACACGCTGGCGGAATGCCAGTCGATGCTCGTCGAGGACAGCGTGGTCTTCGTCAAGGGCAAGACCGATTACCGCCGGGAGCGGGCGAACATCCTTGCCTCGGAGCTGATCCCGCTGGAGAAGGCGCGGGAGAAGCTGGCCAAAGGGGTGAAGATCAAGCTCGACGCCCGCGAAGTGACCAAGGAAAAAGTGATGCAGATTCGCAGCGTCTGCCAGTCCCACCGGGGCAGTCGGCCGCTCTCGATGGTCATCGTCACCGATCGGGGACGGGTCCACGCCATGGCGGATCGCGGCCTGTGCGTGAACCCGGACGTCGAGTTCTGTCGCAAGATGCGACAGCTCGTCGGCGATGCGAACTTCCAGTTGGCGAGGTGACGATTCCTTGGAGAATCGCAACCGGCGTCTTGAGGACGGGGCGGACCGGCCTTTCTGGCACACGGCTGATTTCTTCTGACGGACGAAGGAATGAACGGACTGTCCCGGAATCCGCCGTTGCACGGCGGAAGTTTATCGCATTGGAGCCACCAGCAGCAGGGGTGCTGCGCACCGCCCTTGAGGGGAGCGTTTCGCTCCCACGCCAAGCTGGAGGCCCAAAGCGGTAAACTTCCTATGCAGGTCCGCTTCGGGCCTGTCCATGTATCGTTCGTGGGACAGGGCGCCATGTGCCTGTTCCTCTCTCGCGTCATCGCATCATCAGGCGGGCCGCCAGAGTGTTCGGACACACGGGGGGGGGCCTGACCGTTCTTGCGGCTCCCTCAGCGTACGGATGTTCGGACGAATTCGAGCGGTGCGTTTATCGCTTTGCGGATGCCGGCGGGGAGGGATGCAAGAGAATCGCAGGACTATCATCTGCCTGTGCTCGTCTTTGGCCCGACACGTCCCGGCCCCCGCCAGGGAACCTTCTCTCGCGCGTTCGCGACGGGGGGCCTCTTGTCGGCGGCGGCTGGTTCATACTTCGTGTCGGCCTGCCCCTCTCCCCGCCGGTATCCTCAAAGCGACAAACGCACGCCGCGAACGCGACTGGCTCACGATGCGCGTGTGCCTACGGACATGCACCCCACGGGGGGCTGGAGTAGAAGCGGGGATTGACCGTTCTGCCGGGCATACGCTATACTTGCCGTCGATGGTGAACGCGGGGCGTCGGTTCGGAGCCGAACGCCTCGGGGCGGTACGAGATGTACGGAATGTTCACGGATGAAGGGGGGGTATCATGGATCAGCAGCAGCGGAGAATCGGTGTAAGAGAGGGTGTTGTCGCGGTCGTGGCGGCTGTCCTGCTGGCTTTGGCGGGCTGCCACTCCTCGAATCGGCTGCGGCCGGCGTACCTGTCGGGCGATTCCCGGCTGGTGGGCGGCGGATTGAAGATCGAATGGAAGGCTCCGGAGCCCGGGACGGTCTACCTCGTGGAGAAGAGGACCGGCAAACTCGTCCAGACCTACACGTTGAATACCGGGGAGACCTACAAGTTCTCTGTCGAGTCGCCCGTCGAAGCCGATGACCTGGGGACTATACTCGGAATCGACATCGACAGGGCGCAGTTCTTGTTGTACTTCAAGCCCGCCGGCGGACGAGAGCCGATCCTGCCATCCGGCGAGCCGGCCAGAGGGTGAGGTTGCCGCGGATCGGAAGTGATCGCGTGGCGCTGATCGTCATTCAAGTGGATGAGTGTTTTTGATGTAGAGAGGTTCAAGATGGTGCAGGGGAGAAGTCGAGTGTCGGGTGGGGTCATGGTCATGGTCGCGATCGTCGGTTTGCTGATGGCTGCCTCGGGTTGCAGTACGATGACCGCCTTGCATGGAGCCGATGTTCCAGGAGGCGCGCAGGTCGTCGGGGGCGGCTTCATGATCAACTGGGAGGCGCCGACCGCCGGGACGGTCTACCTGGTCGAGAAGACGTCGGGCAAGATCATCGAAACGCGGTCTCTCGACGAGGATGACACGTACGAGTTCGAGATGAGCCTGGACGATGAGGCCGTGGTCAAGACGTTCGAAAACGCCTTTGGCGTCCCCATGGGAAAGGCGAAATTCGTGCTGTATTTCAAGCCGGCAAGTCCGAAGAGCGATGCGCCGTGACGATGAGAGATCCCATGCGGGATGACACAACCGCCGAGGCTCTCGCCGTGCAGCGTCGAATCCTGCATCGGATCGGTCCTGCCGGCAGGTTGGCGATGATGTTCGAACTGAGCGACAACCTGCGGCAGTTGATCGTGGCGGGCGTGCGGTACCGTCACCCCCAGTGGGATGAGCGGGCGGTTGAACGGGACGTCATTCGTTTGATGATTGGCGACACGTTGTTCCACCAGGCCTTTGCGAAGGGATCGTCCACGTCATGACAACCCAACAGGAGTTCCTTGGGCGTTTGGTACGATTCCTCGAAGAGGCCGGAATACCGTACATGATGGTAGGCTCCGTGGGCAGCAGCCTTCATGGTCGTCCTCGCGCGACGCAGGATGCGGACGTGGTCATTGACCCCACGGAAGAGCAACTGAAGACTCTCCTTGCTTTGCTCGAGCACGGCCACTATGTGAGCCGAGATGCGGCGTTCGACGCGCTGCGTCGTCGGACGATGTTCAACATCGTCGATCTGGATGGTGGTTGGAAAGCGGACCTGATTGTCCGCAAGGACAGACCCTTCAGCCGGCAGGAATTTGACCGGCGTCGTCGGATTGTCGCTATGGGCGAGTCGCTCTGGGTAGTTTCCCCCGAGGATGTGATCCTCAGCAAAGTCGAATGGATGAAAGGACGTGAGTCCAGCATGCAGTACGCCGATGCCCTGGGGGTAGCCGCCGAGCATTGGCGCGACCTGGATCAGGAGTACCTCCGCAGGTGGGGGCAAGAGCTTGGCATCGAAGACATGCTCGCCCATCTCCTGAAAGAGGCGCGAGAACAAGCTGAAAGGACCGATTGACTTGAAGAGCATTGGTTCGCAAGAGAGCCCCAGCGGCCGTTTCATCGTGCTGGACGGGCCGGACGGTTGCGGCAAGAGCAGCCAGTCGCGGATGCTCGCCGATTGGCTCAAAGGGCAGGGGGCGGACGTTCTCGGGTTCCGCGATCCCGGGACCACCGCCATCGGGGAGAAGATCCGGGAGATCCTGCTGAGCCCCGCCCATGAGGCGATGACGACGCCGACCGAAGTGCTGCTCTACATGGCCGCCCGCGTGCAGCTCTGGTCCGAGGGCATCAAGCCGGCCCTCGCGGCGGGCAAGTGTGTGGTCATGGACCGGTGGCTCTCGAGCACGTGCGCTTACCAGGGCTACGCCGGCGGGTTTGGCGTGGACAAAGTTCTGGCGGTAGCCGAAGTATCGCTGGAGAGAATCTGGCCGGACGTGACGATCGTTCTCGACGTGGATCTCAAGACCGCCGCCCAGCGACTCAATCGCGAGCTCGACCGCATGGAGCGTAAAGGCGACGACTATCACGGCCGGGTCCGGGAGGGATTCCTCCGATTGGCGAAGGACCGGCCGGGCTTCGCCGTCGTCGACGCCGCCGCCGGCCCCGAGGCCGTGCACAAAGAAGTGGTCGCCGTCGTAAAGAGCGTTCTGGAGGTGGGCAAAGGCCCTTGATTCGAGATCTCAAATCTCAGATTTCAAATCTCAAATTGAAGTTTAGAATATGTCGTTACGAGAAATCTTCTGCCAGGACAGGGCGATCGGGATCTTGCAGCGAGGGCTGGCTGCGGATCGCGCGGCCCATGCGTATCTGTTCGCCGGCCTCGATGGCGTGGGCAAGTTCAAGACCGCACGCGAATGGGCCAGGCTCCTTCTGTGCAAGCATCCCAGAGTCGAGCAGACCCCGGCTGGGCCGTTCGCCGATGGCTGCGGATCGTGCGAATCCTGTGGCCTGGTGGACGCCGACTCGCACCCCGATTACGCCCACGTGCACAAAGAGCTTCTCGAATACACCAGAGAGGGCAAGGGCAAGAAGACGCCGATCGATCTGCCGATCGACGTGATCCGCGAGTTTCTGATCGAGCAGGTCTCGAACCGGCCCTCGCTCTCGTCGCGAAAAGTCTACATCGTCAGCGAGGCCGAGAAGCTCAACGTCAATTCGCAGAACGCCTTGCTCAAGGTGCTGGAGGAGCCGCCGGCGTACTGCACGATCATCCTGCTGTGCACCCGGCTGGAGCAACTGCTGCCGACGATCAAGTCCCGCTGCCAGATCGTCCGATTCGGGCCCGTCGAGGAGAAGCGGATCACGGCCCAACTGGCCGCGACGGGTCTCGGCACACGGGAGGCGACGTTCTTCGCCCGGCTGGCCCAGGGCAGTCTGGGGCTCGCCTGCCAGTGGGCCCGACTCCAACAGGATGGCGTGGGCCTCTTCGAGGCCAAGAAGAACCTGGTGGCGGCGCTGGCCGGCTACAAGCTGCCCGAAGTGCCGAAGATCGTGGATCAGGCGCAGGAGGTCGCCAAGCAGATCGCCGCCGGCTGGGGGAATCTCGACAAGGCCACGAGCAAGAGCGATCTCGGCCGCAGGGCTCAGCGCACCCTCATCCAGATTCTCATCTCCGCTTTGTACGATGTGGCGATCCACCACGTAGCCGCCGAGCGGCCTCTGATCAACGCCGATCAGGCCTCCGAAATCGCGGCCCTGGCTCGCAGGCTGGGCCCGGATCAGGCCATCGAAGGCGTCCGCGACGGCTACGAAATGCTCCGCTGGCTCGACGACAACGTCAACGACCGCCTAATTCTGGAGCGGCTATTGTTCCGGCTGGCGCGTTCGGCTATAATGGCCGCTTATTGTTGAAGCCTGTGCGGCTGGAAGCGCCCATCTGCACGGACGAACACCGACGATCACGGACGGACGCGGATGGGGGCCGATTCACGTCCGTGGGAGTCTGTGCCAGTCTGTGCCGGTCCGTATTCCTCGCACGACCATGCTTGAGTTCATAGAGGTTTCGTCGGCGTTCAGCCGAGGGGCCTCAGAGTAGGATAGTCGCAGATGACGGAAGAAACACCGATCAAGGCCAAACCGGCCAAGAGGAAGTTCCTGCTGGTCCGCTACGGCCGCATGAACAATCTCGGCCTCTTCGAGCACACCGAGTCGGAGATCCCCCGGACGCTTACCCGCGTCGTGGTCAAGACGGATAGGGGATTGGAACTCGGCCATCTCGTGGGCCAGTTGGACTACTACAAGGAGGGTCGGTTCCGGCTCAGCGAAGAGCAGATCGCCAGCTATTACACGACCAGCGAGATCCAGTTCAACACCGAGCCGGTGGGCAAGGTCGTGCGGCTCGCGACGCCCGACGACATCAGCGAGGAACAGCACCTCAAGGCGATCACCGCCGAGGAGATCGCAAGCTGCGAGCGGCTGGCGGATGAGTTGGGCCTGCGGATGAAGATCATCGACGCCGAGCATATCTTCGGCGGCGAGCGAATCGTCTTCTACTTCATGGCCGAGGGACGCGTGGACTTCCGCGAGCTGGTCCGCAAGCTGGCGCAGGAATACCAAACGCGCATCGAGATGCGTCAAATCGGCTCCCGCGACGAGGCCAAGCTGCTCGGCGACGTCGAGAGCTGCGGCCGGGAGTGCTGCTGCCTCCAGTTCCTGCAACTGCTCAAGCCGGTGAACATGCGGATGGCCAAGATGCAGAAGGCCACGCTGGACCCGTCCAAGATCTCCGGGTACTGCGGCCGGCTGAAGTGCTGCCTGCGGTACGAGGACCAGACCTATACCGACCTCAAACAGAGCCTGCCGAAGAAGGGCGTGCTCGTTCAGACGGAGAAGGGCGAAGGCAAGGTGATCGACGGCCAGATCCTGACCCAGCTCGTCGTCGTCGAGTTCCCCAACGGGGACAAGGCCTCGTTCCCGGTCGACGAGATCACGGTCCTTCCCGCTTCGGCGATCAAACGCAGGCCGCCCGAAGAGTCGGGCCCCGACGCGAATCAGCGTTCGGAGAACGGGGAGCGGCCGGCGGCCCGTGAGCCGCAGCGGCGGCCGGGACGCGATCCGCGTCGCCCGCAGCGAAACGGCAATGGACGCCGAGAGGGATTCGACGAGCCGCGGGAAGATCAGGAAGGACCACAGGATCTTCGGGACGAACAGCCGGAGACGCCCGTGGAGCGGCCGGCCGATTCCGATCAAGACCGCGAGAATTCCGGCCGGGACACGCCCGCCGAGATGAATCAGCGTTCACAGAACGCCGGTCGTCCCCGCGAGCAGCAGCGACGACCGGGACGCGACCCGCGTCGCCCGCAGCGCAACGGCAATGGACGTCGGGAGACGCCCGACAAGCAGCCGGAGGTTCGCGAAGAGCCGCAGGATCTTCGCGACGAGGAACCGGAGACTCCTGTCGAGCAGCCGCAAGTCGATGAAAAACCGAAGGCTAGTCCCGAACCGAATGGCGTGAATCCCGACGAGGAGGTTCCCGACGCGACGGAGAGCGTCGAGGATCTCGGCAAGCAGGAGTAGGAGACGAGAGAGAACAATGCCCCGAACGATCGTTGTCACATCGGCTTTGCCCTATGCGAACGGGCCCATCCACATCGGACATTTGGTGGAGTACGTCCAGACCGACATCTGGATCCGCTTCCAGAGGATGTGTGGCAACCGGTGCTTTTACTTCTGCGCGGACGACACGCACGGCACGCCGATCATGATCAGCGCCCGCAGGGCGGGCATCGCTCCCGAGCAGTTCATCACGCAGATCCACAAGGAGCATTCGGCGAGCTTCGCCAGCTTCTCCGTGGACTTCGACAACTACTACACGACCCACTCGCCGGAGAACAAGGCCCTCAGCGAGATGATTTTCAACCGGCTCAATCAGGCCGGCTCCATCGTCAAGCGTCCGGTCGGGCAGACGTATTGCGAGGTCGACAAGATGCCGCTGCCGGACCGGTACGTGCGAGGCACATGCCCCCGCTGCGGCGCGCTCGATCAGTACGGCGACTCCTGCGAGGTCTGCGGCGCGACGTATCGGACGATCGATCTGGTTCAGCCTCGCTGCGCCCTGTGCGGGACCCCGCCGGTCTTCCAGCAGTCGGAGCACTATTTCTTCAAGCTCGCCGACTATGAGAAGCAGCTCAAGGACCTGTTCGCCGCTGGATACACCCAAAAGTCGGTCGCCAACAAGCTCGACGAGTGGTTCCAGGCCGGGCTGAAGGACTGGGACATCTCCCGCGACGGGCCGTACTTCGGCTTCAAGATCCCCGGCGAAGACAACAAGTACTTTTACGTCTGGCTCGACGCGCCGATCGGCTACATGGCTTCGGCCAAGAACTATTGCGAGCGGCATGGGCTGGACTTCAACGAGCTCTGGAACAGCCCGACGAACGAGCTGTACCACTTCATCGGCAAGGACATCATGTATTTTCATGCCCTGTTTTGGCCGGCGATGCTCATGGGCTCAGGTTTCAAGACCGCCAACAAGCTTTTCGTCCACGGGTTCCTCACCGTCAACGGCGAGAAGATGAGCAAGTCCCGCGGGACGTTCATCAAGGCCGGCACGTATGCCAAGCACCTGGACCCCGAGTACCTGCGGTACTATTACGCGAGCAAGCTGACGGACGCGGTCGAGGACATCGACCTGTCGTTCCAGGACTTCGTCGGCAAGGTCAACTCGGACCTCGTCGGCAAGTACGCCAACCTCGCCTCCCGTTCGGGGCCGATGCTGGCCAGGCAGTTCGGCAGCCGGCTCGGCACGCTCGATGAGGACGGCCGGCAGCTCCTGGCCCGCTTGACCGCGGCGAAAGAGCAGATCATTGAAGGCTACGAAGGTCTGAACTACAGCACTGTGGTCCGCGCGATCGCGGTCCTGGCCGACGATGCGAATCGTTACGTCGAGCAGAACCAGCCGTGGACGACCGCCAAGACGGACCCGCAGAAGGCCCTGACCACGCTGACGGCCGTGCTGAACGCCGTCCGCGTGCTGACGATCTACCTCAAGCCGATTTTGCCGCGATTCGCAGAGAAGGTCGAGAAGTTCCTGAGCGTCGGCCCGCTGGGGTTCGCGGATGTTGACAAGACACTGGAGAACCACCAGATTGGTGCGTTCGAGCGATTATTCGAGAGAGTTGACGAAGAAAAGGTGACCGCCATGGTTGATGAGAGCAAAGAAGGCCAAGTCCCGCCCGCCGCGGCCCCCGTACCGCCGCAAACGCCGGGGATCGAGCCGATCAAGCCGGAATGTACGATCGATGATTTCGCCAAGATCGACCTGCGGGTTGCGAAGGTCGTCAGCGCCGAGCGCGTCGCGGGCGCAGACAAACTGCTGCACCTGGTCCTGGACGTCGGCGTATGTCAGAAGAACGTCATGGCCGGCATCGCCAAAGCCTACACGCCGGAGAGCCTGGTCGGGCGGCATGTGGTTCTCCTTGCGAACCTCAAGCCTCGCCAGATGAAGTTCGGCCTGTCCGAGGGCATGATCCTCGCCTCCGGTCCCGGCGGCGCGGAGATTTTCATCCTGGCCCCCGACGCCGGCGCCAAGCCCGGGCAGACAATCCGTTAGGATTTATGATTTACGATTTGCGATTTTCGACTTGGGGTTGAGGCCGCTGTCGCGGCGGGATTGACCGAAAGAGCGACAGCAAGTCGTA
>JBDKUU010001022.1:0-1515 GCA_039679525.1 Phycisphaerales bacterium
ACCCTCCTCGCGCTCATCGCGGCCAAGCGGCTCAAGGTCCAGCCGATCATCTCGGAAATCGTCTCGCCGGCCTGCGCTCCGGCGATCTACACGCGTCTCGCCGAAGACAAGCACCCGCCCCTCGGCATCGTTTTCGACTGGGAGAAAATACGATGAATCGCATCAAGATCGGACAAATCGGCATCACGCACGAACACGCTTCGGGGAAGATGGATACGCTCCGGCGGCTCCCGGAGCTTTACGAGGTGGTCGGCGTCGTCGCGGAGGAAGACGCCGACGGCCGCGAGTGCCCATGCTATGAAGGCCTCGAGTGGATGACGGAGGAGCAACTCCTGGACACGCCGGGCCTCCAGGCCATCGCGGTAGAGACGGACATGACCGAACTGGCGCCCACCGCCCTTCGCTGCATGGAACGCGGGCTGCACATGCACCTGGACAAGCCGGGCGGCGAGACGCTGGAGCCCTTCCGGCGCTTGCTGGACGGCTGCCAGGCCAAAGGTCTGGCCCTCCAACTGGGCTACATGTACCGCACCAATCCGGCGATCAAGCTGTGCTTCAAGGCCCTGCGCGAGGGCTGGCTGGGCGACATCTTCGAGGTCCATACGGTCATGAGCCGCTTCGACGATGATGAGTATCGCCAGTTCCTTTCCCGGTTTCCCGGGGGGGCGATGTTCAACTTCGGCAGCCACCTGATCGATCTTGTGGTCGCGCTGCTGGGGCGGCCGACGAATGTCGTGTCCTTCCAGCAGGCGACTCGCGCCGACGGGCTGCATGACAATGGCCTCGCCGTGCTGGAGTACCCTCGGGCGACGGCGACCGTTCGCGCCTCAATCGTGGAGGTAGACGGCATGAAGCATCGCCGGCTGATCGTGTGCGGCACTAAGGGGACTGCGGAGATCTGCCCGTTGGAACTGACGTGGGACCGCTTCCTGCTCGACCCGCTGTATGTGCGGCTGACCCTCTCCGAGGACAATCCGGAGTACGCGGCCGGGACGCACCTGGTCAACGTGGGCAGCATGAACTACCGCTACGACGATCAACTGATCGAGCTGGCCCGCATCATCAAGGGTGAGATCGAGAACCCGTACACCTACGAGCACGATTTCCTGGTGCAGGAGACGCTTCTCGCTGCCGCCGGATACACGCAGTGGGCGGCTGACGTTCGCCCCATAGGGAGATGAAGTCCATGGGACTGGAGCATAGGATCGCCATCGTGACCGGGGCCGCCGGCTACATCGGCTCCACCACGGCAAAGCGCCTCGCCTCCGACGGAGCGACCGTGGTCATCTGTGATGTCAATCCTGATCTGGCCCGGACCGTGGCGGACGGGATTACCGCCGCCGGCGGCAAGGCGCTGGCTGTCGCGGCAGACGTCCGCAGCACGGCCAGCGTCGAGAGTCTGGTGGCGCAGGTCATCGAGCAGTACGGTCGCCTTGACATTCTGGTGAACGTTGCGGGCGGTAGCGCGCGCGAGCGAGCCTCCACGGTTCACGGCTCCAGCGAGGAGGTCATCCG
>JBDKUU010001023.1:0-4832 GCA_039679525.1 Phycisphaerales bacterium
ATGTTCGAGTCCCGCAGGATCGCCCGGGCTTCCTGGCAATCCCTGGCGATCTGCGTCACGAGTTCCTCCGGCGAACCGAACTTGTGCTGGCTGCGAATGTGTTCCACAAAATCCATCGCCAGCCACCGGCCGGTCATGTCCCCCACTCCCTCGACCAATAGATGGGCCTCGATCAAGAGCGGGTGCTCGTCCCCGAAGGTCCGGGCCTGGCCGATGCTGAATACGGCGGGAATCCGCTTGTGTTCCCGCAACAGTTCCTCTTCCGAGCCGGCGGTCTCGACGGCGCCTGCGTAGACGCCGTCGGCCGGGATGATCTGTTTGGGCGTCTTCATGTTGAGGGTGGGGAACCCCAGCTTTCTGCCGCGACCCCATCCCGAGACGATCGGACCGATGAGCCGGTACGGCCGGGACAGGGCCGCCGCTGCATCCGCGACGTGTCCGCTTTCGAGCATGTATCGAACGATCGTGCTGGAGACCCGCAGGACCTGGTTGGTGGCGGTCATCTCGATCTGCCGGGGCGGGACCACGACGACCTCGAAGCCTTTCTCCTTCCCGAACTCGGTCAGAGTGCGGATGTCCCCGGCCCGGGCGGCCCCGAAGTGGAAATCGTCCCCTTCGACGATCGCCGACGGCCGGATCGTGGCCATCAGGAACTCGTCGACGAACGCCTCCGGCGACAGGCTCAGCAGGTCCTTGTTGTCCTCCAGGACGATGATGCAGTTGTCGGCGTAGTCCTCGAGCAGGTGGAGCTTGAGCGATAGAGGCGTCAGCACGCCCGGGGCCTTCTCCGGGTGGAGAATCGCCACCGGGTGCGGCTCGAAGGTCATCACGACCATCTCGGCGTCCCGCTCGCGGGCGATCCGCCGGGCCGTGCGAAAGATCTCCTGATGGCCCAGGTGCACGCCGTCGAAGTTGCCGATCGTCAGGACGCATCCCTTCCCGACCTGCCCGAATTCCGTACGCTGCGTCAAAGTTCTCATAACTCGTTCAGTGTACTCGGGCCACGCAGACATGCAAAGGCTTTTTGCCTGGTAGGAATTGGGCGAATCTGACGGCTTGCGAACCTCATGTTCGTAGTGACGCCGTAAGGCGTTATCTTCTCTTTGGGTCGGACGCGAAAAGAATGAAAGATACGCCCTCACGGGCGCACTACGAACAAACGCCCCGGGTTCGGGGGCAGACCGTCGTCAGGGCTGGCCGGCCGGATTCGTCTGCGACTGAGACCGGGTGTAGTCGGGATAGAAGATCCTGGCTTCCTTGAGCACCATCTCCAGCTTGGCAGGGTCCTTTTCCTTCTCGTAGCACTGGATCAGCAATTCGAGCGATCTCTGATGATCGGAAGGTCGCATGCGAACCGAGGCCGCAGTCCGATCCGGCCCGAGCCTGCGCACCTGCTCGAGGTACGGAATCGCCAGTTGATGGCGGCCGTCCTCGATGTACATGGCGGCCAGTTCCAGGCGGGCCGCCCGATTCAGGGGATCCGCGTCGACCGCCTCCTGATAGTCGCCGTAGGCCATCTCGCGTTCGCCGCGGATCGCATAGATACGCGCCGACTGACTCCACGCCTCGCTGCTCTGGCCGTCGATCAGGAGGGCCTTGTCGCACTGCCTCATGGATTCGTCGAGCAGGCCGGCCCCGGTGTACGCGCCGGCCAGCCCGAGCATCTGGTCGACCATCACGGGCCGCAGGAGCACGAGCGAGACCACGATGATGATCAGGCTGTAGCAGCCCCTGGCCGCGGCCTCTTTGTACTCCTGCATGCGTTCTCTGCGTTTCTGATAAGCGATCAGGCGATCTTCCATGGAACACCCGTTAACCAACAATGATGAAGTAGATTCCCAGGACCATCAGCACGTTGCCGGCGAGCAACTGGATTCGCGGCTCAATGGAGCACATCCGCGTCCGCAGCCGGCGGAGCAGGTCCGGCATGACCAGGCTGGTCAACACTCCGGTCGAGAGCATGGTGATCCCCTGCCCGGCGGCGAAACCCGCGAACAAGACCACGCCGTAGAGCATCGAACTTCCGGCGGAGACCTCGACCAGAGCCTTGATGGCGTTCCCACAATGAGGACAAGCGGGCGTCTGCAGGAGGCCGAACGCGCACCCCAGGAGAAACGCCCCCGGCGAGCCGGACTTGGCCACCGTGGCGGCCGCGTGCTGCCACTTGACGGGCAACAGGTGCGGGTTGATCAGTCCCGAGAGGAGCACCCCCGTGACGAAGAGCCCGCCGCCCAGGAGCCAGAACAGATACTTGTTCCAACTCAGGACGCCGCGGAGCCCCTCGTCCGGCGAGCCGGCGTTCAGTCCCAGCAGGACCGTGCCGGCGATCAGCCCCGACACGAACAGGCTCGAAAGGACGATTCCATGACGCTTGGAGACCGCCGCGCCGGCCACGTAGGCCAGTACGATCGGCAGCCTGACCGCGGCGCACAAGCCCAGCGAGGCCGCGGTGCCCGCGATAAACGCAGTCAGCAGGGTCACCTCGGCGGACTGCCCCGAAAACATTTGAAGACTCGAAATCACGGCGTGCTGCTTTCTCACAGGCCTCGAGAAGACCCCAAGGCCGGTTTCGTACCCCCGAAGACCTGCATCGAACGGGGGATTCACCCTGTCCGGAGGTCATACTTCATGTGCCGGCGTGCCCCGGCTCCTTAGAAACTCTACAAAACGACGACCTTCGAAGAAAATCTGAAACTTAGTTGCAAATCCTGACGAAAGGGTATATAATGTCCCGCGTGATCGAGAGATGATCCAAGAGCGCAAAGGAAAAGGCGGAAAAATGCAGCGAAGATTGGGTGCGATTCTAGCGGAACTCAAGGCCCACGCGCCATTTACGATGGCTGGAGACGTGACGGGCGTCCTGGCCATGCTTCTGTTCGCCAAGGCTTCGACGCAACTGAGCCAGCGGATGTTTCAGGTGTTTCACCCGACCCACGTGGTCCTCTCGGCCATCGTCACGGCCTCCCTGTTCAGGCTCCACGAGAGCAAGCGGAGCTTCCTGGTCGTCCTGGTGGTCGGGTACATCGGGGCCGTGGGCGTAGCCACGCTGAGCGATTCCATCCTGCCGTACTTCGGCGAGAACTTCCTCGGCGTAGCGGTGCCGACCCACGCGAGCCTGCACGAGCACGGCGCCTCGGGCGAAGTGGAGGCCGCTCACGACGAGGCGCATGAGCACGAAGGCGGGCCGCACATCTACCTGGGCTTCATCGAGGACTGGTACCTCGTCAATCCGGCGGCGATCCTGGGCATTCTCATCGCCTGGTTCTGGCCGCAGACGAAGTTCCCGCACGCCGGCCACATCCTGATCAGCACCTGGGCTTCGTCCTTCCACATCCTGATGAACACCCATCGCGAGCTGACGCCCATGCTGTTCGTGGGCGTGTTCGTGGTCCTGTTCATCGCGGTGTGGCTGCCCTGCTGCTTCAGCGACATCGTCTTTCCCATGTTCTTCGTCAAATCGCCGCACCTGCACTGCGCGTGCCATCATCATCACCACGAATCCGCGGAGGAGGCAACGTCATGAGCGACCCACTCGACGAGAAAGCCCGCCACATGCTCAAGGAGGCCAATCTCTACTGCACGGAGGCCCGGGTCACGATCGTTCGCGTGCTCCTGGAGGCGGGCGGCCCTCTGCGACAGGATCAGATCGCCGGCTGGGAGAGCCACAAGCTCAACAAAGTCACGGTGTACCGAACGCTGGACTCGCTGGCCGAGGCCGGTCTGGTCCACCGGGCGTTCCTGGAGAGCCGGGCTTGCCATTTCGAGCTGGCCGACCACTGCTCGGAGAAACAATGTCACCCGCATTTCACCTGCACGAATTGCGGCGTGACCCGCTGCATGACCGACGTCTCGCTGCCCATGGCGACCATCTCCCAAAAGGGATATGTCATCAGTCGCCAGCAGGTGCGGCTGGAGGGTCTGTGCCCCGCCTGCGCGTAGCGTTCGCAGCCGGGCCTGGCGGAGAAAAGAGAATCGTGCGGATGAGATCAAGACAACTCGCCGGCAAAGTGCGGACCGCCCTGCTGATCGCGGCGTGCGCGGCCCTCGTCGCCATGACGAGCGGGTTGCTGTTGACCCTCCACCTTCTGACCGCCGAGCACTCCGCCACCCACCATTCCCACGATTGCTCTGTCTGCCAGCAGCTCCTGGCCTCATCGAAGAAAGTCCTTCCGGCGCCGGACGTTGACCTGGTGCAACAGTCCCCAGCCGTTCGCTTCGACGCGCCGGCCCGCGTCGAGCACGTCGAACATCGCTACGCCGAAGTCTCCCGGCCTCGCGGTCCCCCCTGCTTCTCTCTGCATCAGTCTGCCTGAACAGAGGGTCTTTCACGCTTCGCCATCGCGGCTTGCTGCGGTTCACTGCGCATCGCGTATCGAATCGGCGCGAGATCCCTCTCCAAGACTCATTTCACAACACAAGCTAGATCAGGAGAGAACACAATGAGGACTGCATTTTTGTCTGCTGTCGCGGCTTTGACGCTGGCGGCGGCGATTCCATCGATCGCACAGGCCCAGGAGAGTCACGATCACGGACACGATAGCGCCGTGGCTCACACCCACATCGGCATCAATCCCACGTGGCGGCCGGCCGACTGGGCCCGGCCCGAGGAGGGCTTTGTCGATTCCGATCCGACCGACGACAACAAGCTCTGGATCTTCTCGATGCCGCCGACGCATCAGGCCGCGACGCCCGGCTGGCCCAACTGGGAACACAGCAACGGCAACGCGTTCCTCGTTCTGACGCCGGTTCGCGAGGACGGACAACTCATCGCCAAGCCGGACGATCCGAACAAGACGCTCTACACCTGCGACTTCCTCTACAGCAAGGACAAA
>JBDKUU010001024.1:0-1506 GCA_039679525.1 Phycisphaerales bacterium
TCGAGCCCGTCCACGATTTCGTCCTGGAGATCCTCCGGCAGGGCGAGGAACCCGAATTTCGCCTTCTTGGAGGCGGAGAGAACGAGTTCTCGATGATTCATTCGGCGATCCCATATTCGTCGCGCAGCCGCTCGATCTCGGCCTGCACCGCGCGGCATGCCACCACGGTGGCGGCAAGCTGAGTCGCCCGCATGGGGATGCGCTCAACGTCATAGCCCTCGGGATTGGTCAGCGGAGCGGTCAGCAGCTTGAGCGCCTGCCGGTGATCCTCTATCTCCAGAGCCAGCCGCTTGGCCTCCAGCTTTAGATTGGCGATGCGGCCCTGTGCCGCCAGAATTTCCTGATTCATCCCTGCACCCCCTGTGCGTCCTTCTTGAGTCGCACCATCGGACAGTACTGGTTGCGGTTGACATCGTCGCGAGTGCCCGTCCACTGCTGGGTATTCAGGATCACGACATCCTTCAGATCCCCGGACAGGGATTCGTAATTCCTGACCAGGAGGACATTGTGCTCGTACATTTCGCGCACTTCCTTCAGACCGTCCTCATAGATTCTGCGCTGGTCGGACATGTCCTCCCGATACTGCTTGAGCGTCCGTTCATGGGCCTTGTCACTGAGAAACCAGAGGATCAATACGAGCCCCGGTATGCCGAAATTCGAGACCAGTTTGAGGGCGCCATCCAACCCTATACCAGGGTCCATGCTTCAACCTCCCCATCTTTGTGGCTCATGCGAAGGCGCGAAATGCCCTATTTCTTCGCCGTCGCCACGGCCTTTTTGTCCATGCTGCGGGCGATGCTGTATCCGCTGTAACCAATCCCGAAGGTGGCCCAGAGTCCGTCCGGGATGGATGCCAGCCATGCCTGCATTCCGTGCGCGATAGAGGTTGCCATCTCCGGCCTGAAGGCCGAAAGCACGCCCATCGGGATCGAGGCGAGGATCATCAGGTACACAACGTAGAGAAACGTGGGCCGCGCCCTGGATGTCCAGGGGTCTGCAGATTTCGCCTCGGCGACCAGAGCGGACACGCTGAGTTCGATTTCCTTCAGTTCCCCCTCCTGGGCGAGCCGCATCAACTCCAGTTGCGCCTTGGCCTTCTGTTCGGGGTCGGGGATCAGCCGGTCGATCAGCTTTCCACCGATCCCGAGGACTGCCTCGATTGCCGCCAGCATTATTTTCCTCCTCGCGCTTCTGTTTGCGGGAGCGCGGGTTCCCCCGCACTCTCCGAAGAGCCTTTAGATTTTCTCGGGGTCCATTCCGGGCAGTCATACCCGGCGTCGGGCCAGGTGTAGATGTTCCAGAGGCCGCAGATGCCGCTGATCTGCCGCGGACCTTCATCGCGCGTCCAGCGCCCGCAGGTCCCGCAGCATCGTTTCACGCTCACGACCGCGCCCTCCTGAGCCATCCCTTGAGATATTTCCCCAGCTTCTTTCGCCTGGCGAGATCCACATAGAAGGCGACCGCTTCCGCAATCACTGCATTGAGCAATTCAGAAGGCTTGCATTG
>JBDKUU010001025.1:0-5807 GCA_039679525.1 Phycisphaerales bacterium
CACGTCGAAGCTCTCCCCGTCGTCCGCCTGGCGGCCGGAGCCGCTGTTCAGCTCGCCCGAGGCGATCAGCGGGCCCGTCGTGCCGGTGAGGGTCGTCGTCAGGACCGCTATATAGGCCGTGGGCCAGTTGCCGCCGTCGGCGGTGAACGTGACGGCGGTGCCCGTGATCTTCCTGTCGTTCGTCCCAGTGCCCGCCTCGACCCATCCCACGCTCGAACAGGTGATCGCCTGCCGGGCGTAGCCGGGGGCCTCGCCCGCCGTCAGTTCCGTCAGGTCGGCCATCGCGGCGTTCTCCGCGATCACCGTGTCCTTGACGAGTGCAAGGTAGAGGTTCGTGGGGAGGCTCTCCGTCTGCCGGTAGACGACGTTGAACTCCCACTGCATGCCTTCCGTGTGAAACTCCATAAGCTCTCCTATGCCGGGGCCGTGCTGTCGAAAGTCGCACTGCACGCCTGCGTGGCCGTGATCGTATCGGTCTGGACGATCTCTGTGGTCGGCACCGTCTCGGTCCAGCCTGTGGCGCCGGCGCCCATCGTCGTCAGCGACTGCTTATACACGTCCTCGATCACGGTCATCGTGAGCGACTGATTCTCGCTGCCGCCGTAGTTGATCCCGACGACCCGGACTATCATGGACGCGATCGGAAGCGTGGGGTCGTCGTACGTGATCTTGAACACTGAGCCCTGGTGCAGGCCGGACATGATCCGCTTGCACTTGAGCTCCAGCATGGCGGGCAAGGCGGTCATCGCGCGGCCCTTGCGATTGACAACCGTGGCGGCGAGCGTGCTATCGCAGATCATCGGATAGTCGAGCTCCTCCGGAACCGAGCGGCCCTGCTTATCGATGATCGCGTTGTCGATAGAGGAAACCTGAGCGTCGGCCTCCGGGAAAATGCGGTCGCAGAACTTCAGGATTATGTGGCCGGGGACGTTGCGCCATAGCATGCGGGCGAAATTCTCGATCTGGAAGTCGCGTTCCGTGAACACCGGCAACTCGCTCGCCTCGTAGTCGTCGCGGACCAGCATGATCTCCAGAAGCCCGGTGTACGGGTCGTCGTAGATCACACCGTCGATCACGTCGAGGACCTCGCTGATGACCTTCTTCAAATTGCCCGGCTCGGGGACGTACCAGTAGGAGATCCCGAAGCCCTCGTCATACAGCGTGTCCGCAACCGTCGTCCACGTATCGCCGAGCTGGCTTTCGGCCATGTGCTCGCCCCAGGAATCGTTCGTAAAGCACTCCCGCAGCAGGTGGGCTGGGTTGATGTCCAGCGTATTGATCGCCGCCTTGGCGATGTACCACCGCTCGTCCCCGTCCCCTTCGACCAGCACTCGCTTCATCATGGCCGCGAGGACCATGGGGTACTGCGACTGACCCCACATGATCTGCTCGCACACGATCGAGGCGAGCCCACGGAAGGCGGGAACCGCCGGATCGACTCGCGAGACCAGATAGGCGTTGCGGGCCTGCGTGCTCGTGCCGAGCAGGATACTGATATTGCCCATGATGCCGCCGCCGGAGTAGGGACCGCCGAACAGGGTAGGGGCGAAGATCCAACCTGAGGTCAGACCATCGTCGGCCAGGGTCGTGGCGTCGTCCGCCGCGGGCCAGCAGACCTTGCCGTCCCGCGAGGCACCGTAGAACAGCATCTTGCAGCCGTCCACGGGACCCTGGCAATAGCAGAGGACCGCCCCGGCGACATAGCTCGTGAAGACGACCACATCGTCCTTGTGGTGCGAGGCGGCCCCGAGGTCTCCGCTCCACGCCGTATTCGGGCCGTCGAGGCGGACCGTGCCCCAGATCACAGGGAACTTGTGGTTCCCGATCGTGGGGAACATCGAGAGGTCCAGGCTTCCTTCAGTCCCGCCTCCCTTGGGACGCATGGCGTAGGCGATGCCCATCGACGCGGCCGTCATGACGGCCGTGAGGATCAGGAACTTGTAGAAGGCCATCGCACTGGCCCAGAACCACAGGAATCCGATAACCGGCGCCATCATACGATCCCCCGCTTGAAGAGGTTCGACGTCGGGCTATCCGGCTGGCAGCGGCAATTGATCTGGTTGTCGTACCGCGTCTCGCAGTCCCCGTCCCAGAGGTGGTTGCAACCGGGCGTGCAGGTGAACGCCGTGCCGGCCGCGAGGCCGGTGATCGGATGGCTCAGGACCACCGTGGTCCCCACATGCGAGCCGATCATTCTCGAATACCTTCCGATGACGATCTTCCCGCCGTCGTAGTAGCCGTCCGCGTGAGTGCCGAAGAGGGCCGCCGTGATCGTCTCGCCCGAGACCGTCAACAGGACGCCGGACTCCTGCCATAAAGACAGGTCCACTCCGCATTTCGTCGAACCGAGCGGGACCTGGCACATCACACCGGAACCGAGGACGTCGCCCCCGATCCCGAGGTCGGACCAGTAGGGGGTGCACTTGAGCGTCGCCATGGGCCACCTGTGGATCTCGTAGCCGCCGAGCCAGCCTGTCCACGGCCGCGTGAACGCGTGGCCGCCGCCGAGCGAGACGCCGGGCACGCCGAGCCCGCCGAGCTGGTAGTCGTAGGTCTGGTCGGCGTGACCTTTGTACTCCGTGACCGCGATCGGGCAGTCCGGCGGGTCGCTGAGCAGCCGTTGGACCAGGGCGTTCGAGCAGCAGAGCGTTACCTCCAGGACGGCCCGCTCGTCGTTATCCGAGACCTCGTGGTCGCCGATGACCAGACCGGGCTCGCTCGCGTAGACGCAACCTTCGTACTGGATCGAGTAGGGGGCCGTGGTATAGGTCCAGTGCTCGCCGGCTGCCGCAAAGTCCAGCAGGAAGACCGGCTGGGCGGTCTCGTCGCCCATCTCGCTGTAATGAAAGCTGTTCTGCGTCATACGGCGGCCACTCCTGCGATTCCGATGCCGGGGACCTCATTTCCGCCGACGAGTATGTTATTGCGAACCCGCGAGACCTGGAGCTCCACCTTCTGCACGTCCGGCCTCAGCCACTCGATCGTGACGGCGTCGTCCGCGATCCGGCAGCGATCGACCCAGGACAGGGAGGCACCGGCCGCGACCGGCCAGCCCACCGCCTCGTCGATCGTGATCCGCTCCGTGCTGGCCGACACTTCCTCCATCGCGTCCACCCGCCGCACGATCGGGACCACGGCGCCCGATTCCACGCCCGGGATCCCATAGTCCGGCAGGCCGCCGAGCGGAAGCCCGCCGGTGGGCAATGCGATTCCCGACGTCGACGTGCTCTCGATCCAGAATGCGACGTAGTCCCGCATCGTGTTGAGGGCCATGTAATCGGTGAACCCGCGATTGACTACGGTGACCGTGCGGTCCGATTCCGAATAGTCGCCGGCCAAAACGAGGTCGTCCCGGAACGTGGGGACCAGGAAGCTCTTCTGCGGCCCGTTCACCGCGTGCAGCCAACGGCGGAACCACCAGCATTCGGCCCGCGTGAGATTGGTGAACTGGTGCGATTGCGTGGATCGGTTGAATTCCGTCACGTCGAGCAGGACCCGGCGTCCCGTGGCCGAATCGATCTCCTCGCAGTCGTGCTCGATCTGCTGCTCGTAGATGCCGGCCGGAACGCCGGCAGGAATGGTCAACACCTCGCAGTTGTCGCGGCTCAGGACCGCCGTGTGGCCTGAGACGTACTGGTTATCGATCACCTCCCACGCGGCGTCCAGGAAGGCCACGCCCGTCCCGTGGCGGCGTTTAGCGACGGCGCCCACCAGATAGCCGGTTCGGCATGGCGCAACGAGCTTGAATCCCGTGTACGTATTGACCAGCGGCGATACGGTCAGGCCGGCGGCGGTTACCGCCGATACCGTGACCACCTCGTGCTTCGCCGCGCTCTGCCAGATGACGGCGTACGCCCCGCCGCCCGAGGACCGCCAATCGCCGTAGGTCGTCGAGAACGCGATGGCCGTGGCCCCGGCGGTCAACGTGGCCGTATGACCCACCTGCTGGCCCCAGAGGGGGACGTACCAGATGCCCTTGGCGTAGGCGTGAAGCCGATTGTCGAGCGCGGCGACCTCGGCGTCCGAGGCGAACGGGAAACTGTATTCCAGGATCTGACGCGGTACCTTGCGGAGCGCCACCCGCTGCTCGGAGCCGTCGTTGCCCCGATTGATCTGCGTTCGCCAGATCAGCCGCTCGACGTGCGGAAAGGCCGGTTTGGATGGCATCAGCAGCGGCATATCATGTATTCCTCCGCATCACCCGCATGATCGACCGCTGGCCGCTGCGGCTGCGGGCCCAGGCTTCGAACGTCTCGTCGTCGATCACCGCGGTGCGGCCCCCGCTGCCGGCGGCGATCCGCTCGAGCAAGGTGACCATGCGATTCGCCTGGGTCGAGTTCATACCGCCCGTGGCCCGGACACTCAGACCGTGCGGGCCATTCTCCAACGGGAGCAGCCCCTCCGTGCCCCGCTCCCCGGCCACGTGACGCTGCCCACCCTCCCACCAGGAGATTGGCCTGTCGATGATCGCGCCCTCGGCGTGCATCACGGCCGTCGAGGATGCCGCGGTCGTCGTCGTGGCGGACGCTGCGGGTGCTGACGGGAACAGTCGCCCGATCCCCTGTGTAAACGCACTGGCGAAGAAATTCGCGATCGGTTGGGCTACCGTCTGGCGGAAGGTCATCCTTGCGATATCGAGGGCCAGTTGTTTCGCGGCCTCGGATGCCCGCTCCCCGTCGATGGCGAATCGCTCCAGGGCCGTGCCCCAGGCGTCGCCGAACTGCTCCCCCATCTCGACGAGCTTTTGATGCTGCTCCAGACGCCGAAGGTTCTGCTCATAGTCGGCAATCAGGCGATTCTGCGTCGCGAGGTCGTTTGCATAGCCCTTGCGGACCGCCTGCTCGTACTGCACCGCCTTCGCCGCCCGCTGGTGGGATTCGTCCAGCCGGCCGATGATCTCAAACTCCCGCTGCAATTCGGCATTGAGCTTGGTGGCGTCGTCGCGGGCTTCGAGCATCGCCTTGCGGTCCGCCGCCTGCTGCTGAATCCGATCGATGGCCTCGAATCGCGCCTCATATTCCTCGAACAGCTTGATCTGCTTCTCGACGTCCTCGCCGTATGCCTTCTCCAGGACGATCGAGTACTGCATGGTCTCCGAGGCGTGCTTGCGGCCGGCGGCCAGCTCGGCCTCGATGTACACCTGCCGGTTCATCGCCTCGTTCATCTCGATGATCTGCTTGCGGGCCGCCTCCTGTTCTTTCGTGATCGCCGCAGCCCCGTCTGAATTCAGACTGCCACCCAGGATGCCGGCATTTTCCCGCCGAAGTTGTGCCTCGATCTCTGCGACCCTGGCCTGATTCACGGGACCCAAAGGTCGTTTGGCCGTGTAACCCAATTCACGTTGAAAGGCGGACCGTTCCTGCGACTCACGCTCCAGGGCCGTGTGTCGGATCCACTGGTCGGCGCGGTCCTTGACGATCTGGTTCTGAACCTTCATCATGGCGTCCGCAGCGGCCTGGGCCCACTCGCCCCAACTCCGTGCGTTCGTTTGGAGGACGCTGTTCAGCAGAGACAGATCATCCGCGATCATGGGTAGGAACGGTTTGGCGATAGCAGTCTTCGTGCTCTCCCAAGATGATCGCCATGCGGCAAGCTGAGCCTGAACCGCCCTGGAGTCCTTGACCATGTCGCCGGCCATGTTGCGGAAGATCCTGCCGAAGGTCTTCACCGTATAGGTGAACCCGGCGAGTCCCATTCCGGTCTTGACGAACCCGGAGAGGTTGTTTCCTAGCGTTTTGAGCTCTTTCGAGCCCTGGTCGTAAACCTTAAATGTTATGCCGACTTCCTTGGACATCAGTCACCTACCT
>JBDKUU010001026.1:0-3469 GCA_039679525.1 Phycisphaerales bacterium
TCGCGGAGCAAGTGTATAGTGTGGGCAGAATGGATATTTGACCATGCGATGCTTTATTGCAATCGATATTCCGAATGAGATCCGGGCCGAGCTGACCGATCTGCAAAAGGACCTGGCCGGCCGGGTGGACATCCGTCGCGGCGACGCCAAGTGGGTCGAGCCCGAGGGGATGCACCTGACGCTCAAGTTTCTGGGCGAGGTTCCGGACAACCAGGTCGTCGAGGTCTGCCGGATCGTGAAGGAAGTGGCCTCGCGGCACGAGGCCTTCGACTTCCCTGTCAAGGACGTCGGCTCCTTCGGCGGCCGCAGCGCGCGGGTCCTGTGGGTCGGGGCGGGATTGGACTGCCCCGAGCTGCTTGCCCTGCAGAAGGACCTGGAGGACCAGCTCGAAGCGGCGGGCTGGCCCAGAGAGAACCGGCAGTTCTCCGGCCACCTGACGCTGTGTCGAATCCACAACGTCAAGGCCGGCGAGAAGCTCGGCCGGGCGGCCGCCGAGTACGGCGACTACGACCTGGGCGTCGTTCACGCGTCCGAGGTTTGCGTTTACGAGAGCCGGCTTGAGCCGGCAGGACCGATCTACACCCGTATGGGACGGTTCGAATTGGGACAGAGCGGTGCGTAATACGCACCCTACACCGGTCATCTTGGCTTGGTGAATCGGTCGGCGGGAGCCCGACCTTCTTGGACGAGCGAGGACGCTCGTCCTACGAAGAGCCCGGCCTCCGCGGCTGAAACAGTGCTTATCAGAATAGAATAGACGGAGTATCATAGAACGCCGCCCGCAACTCGTAGGGTGCGTATCACGCACCATCTTCCGCGCGGCGGGATTTGGCGGTTTATAGAACGATCGAATGAGAGTCAATCAGTCAACCACGGTTAGCGGATGGGCGAGATTAGAGTTGGAGGTAATCCATGGCTAAGTCGAAAAAGGCAACAACCACAACCCCTGCGCCGGAAGCCGCCAGTGACGGCAAGCAGGCCGCTCTGCAGCGAGTGATCGCGCAGATCGAGAAGCAGTACGGCCAAGGCGCGATCATGCAGATGGACGAGCAGAACTATGCCAAGATCGAGGGCATCAGCACGGGGGCCCTTTCCCTGGACATCGCCCTGGGCGGCGCGGGCATCCCGCGGGGCCGTATCACGGAACTGTTCGGGCCGGAATCGTCGGGCAAGACGACGCTGGCGCTGCACGTGATCGCCAGCGCCCAGAAGGCCGGCGGCGTAGCCGCGTTCATCGACGCCGAGCACGCCCTGGACACCACCTGGGCCAAGCGGCTGGGCGTCGACGTCAGCAGCCTGCTGGTCAGCCAGCCCGACACCGGCGAGCAGGCCCTCGAAATCGCCGAGATGCTCGTGTCCTCGAACTCCGTGGACGTGATCGTGATCGACTCCGTGGCCGCGCTGACGCCCAAGGCCGAGCTCGAAGGCGAGATGGGCGACAGCCACATGGGCCTGCAGGCCCGGCTCATGAGCCAGGCGATGCGGAAGCTCACCGGCATCATCTATAAGAGCAAGTGCGCCCTGGTCTTCATCAACCAGATCCGTATGAAGATCGGCGTCATGTTCGGCAATCCCGAGACGACCACCGGCGGCAAGGCCCTGAAGTTCTACTGCTCCGTCCGCGTGGACCTGCGGCGGCTCAGCACGATCACGGACAACAACGGCGCGATCGGCTCGCGGGTTCGCGGCCGGGTCGTCAAGAACAAGATCGCCCCGCCCTTCCGCGAGACCGAGTTCGACATCATGTTCGACAGCGGCATCAGCTACGAAGGCGACCTGCTGGACCTGGCGATCGCCGCGGACATCGTCCAGAAGAGCGGCGCGTGGATCAACTATGGCAGCGTCCGCCTGGGCCAGGGCCGCGAGAACGCCAAGAAGTACCTGATCGACTATCCCGAAGTCCGCAACGAGATCAAGGACAAGGTCATCGAGGCCAAGGGTCTCGTTCCCGCGACGAAGCCGTCGGCCGAGGAGGCCGCCCCTGAAACGGAAGAGTGATTCCGCCTCTTCTCACAGATCCGGGTTGAACGATGAGAGAATCGGGGAGATTGTTGAGAAGCGCCTTTCTGTGGATGCTCGCATCCACTTGTCTGATCGTGGCGACCCCGGCATGGGCTCAAACCCCTGCCGGGGCCGGCCCGACCGCGCCGCAGTGGTGGAAAGGCAACCTGCACACCCACACCTTCTGGAGCGACGGGGATGAATTTCCGGAGATGGCCGTCCAGTGGTACAAAGACCACGGCTACCATTTTCTGGCCCTCACCGATCACAACCGACTGTCGCAGGGCCAACGCTGGCTGACCGTCACCGACGGCCAGCGGGTGGCTTTCGAGCGATACGTCGGGCGATTCACCGACCGCTGGGTCGAGACCCGTAAGGACGAGAAAGGCCAGACGCAGGTCCGGCTCAAGCCCCTGTCCGAATTCCGCTGCCTGTTCGAGCAGCCGGGCCAATTCCTACTGATCCCCTCCGAGGAGATCACCGACAAGGCCCACCTCAACGGGATCAACCTCATTGAACAGATCCCTCCGCAGGACGGATCGACCATGGCCGAGTGCCTGCAGAACAACGTCGACGCCGTGCTCAAACAGCGGGACAAGACCGGCCAGACCATGCTGGTCCAGATCAACCACCCGAATTTCCAGTGGGCTCTGACGGCCGAGGACATGGTGGGCGTGAAAGGGGCCCGGTTCTTCGAGGTCTACAACGCCCACGGCTACGTCAACAACGACGGCAACGACCTGCGGGCGAGCACCGAGCGAATCTGGGACATCGTCCTGGCCGCCCGGCTCTCCGGCCCGTCGCCGGAGATCCTGTACGGAACCGCCACGGACGACACGCACAACTATCACAGGTTCGATCCCCGCGCCGCCAATCCCGGCCAGGCGTGGATCGTGGTCCGCAGCGACCGGCTGACGCCGGAATCCCTGATCCGGGCCATGAACGCGGGCGATTTCTACGCCTCCACGGGCGTAACGCTCAAGGATTTCGCATTCCGAGACGGAACACTGACGATTGAGGTCGCCCCCGAGCCGGGAATATCGTATAAGATACGTTTTCTCGGCACCCGCCGCGGCTACGATCCGACGAGCCGCGAGGTTGTTAATGCCGCAGGCAAAACCGTCCGAACAACACGTAGCTACAGCCCCGAGATCGGGGTTGTGCTGGCGGAAGTCCAGGGCACGACGGGCAGTTACACGCTCAAGGGCGATGAACTGTACGTGCGGGCCAAGGTCGTTTCGTCGAGAAGAAATGAAAAGTCCCACGTGAAGGACGAGTTCGAATCCGCGTGGGTACAACCGGTAAGGTGAAGAAAGCACGAAATCCGAAATCCGACATTCGAAACAAATGCAAATGACGAAAACCCAAATGACCGAAACGCTGCCGCCCATCGGGTGCTCCGTTTCGAATTTTGAGCTTCGGTCATTTGAATTTGTTTCGGATTTCGAGCTTCGAATTTCGGATTTCC
>JBDKUU010001027.1:0-1579 GCA_039679525.1 Phycisphaerales bacterium
TACAAAGAAGCTGGTCCTGTTCTTCCCGCGATACGACTGCGAGAAGCCGATCATCTATCATCTGGTGAAGGACCACAATCTCATCGTGAACGTGTATCGCGCGAAGGTGACGCCCGAAGAGGAAGGCTACCTCGTCCTCGATGTCCGCGGGACCGAGCAGGATATCGACAAGGCGATGGATTTCATCAAGACCTGCAACGTGATCGTCAACAACAGCGGCAAAGGCGTCACCTGGGACGAGCACCGCTGCACCCACTGTGGGCAGTGCGTCACCCATTGCCCGACCGACGCCCTGCACATTGCCGACGCGGCCACGCGCCGGGTCGCGTTAGACGATGAGGCGTGCATCGAGTGACTGGCCTGCATCCGGGTCTGTCCCTTCGACGCCTGCGCCTCGGCCTTCTAAGAAAATCCGAAATCCGAAACTCGAAATCCGAAACAAACTCGAATTGCTCAAATTCCAATGACCAAAACGCTGTCGCCCGACCGGCGAAGCCGTTTTGAATTTCGAGTTTCGGTCATTCGTGCTTGTTTCGGATTTCGAGCTTCGAATTTCGGATTTGCGCCCGCTGGAGCAACCTCGATGCACAGCCGAATCTATCGCACGTTCACCTACAAAGAGGCGGTGTTGCGAATCTGCTGCGACCGGTTCGACGCCGTCACGGCCGAGATCGTCCGCCAGCGTCACATCCTGGAAGACTACATCCGGCGTCACCCCGAGTTCCAGAGGTCTCTCGTGCCGATCGGGCTGGGCGCGGACGCCCCCGAGATCGCCCAACACATGGCCTGGTCCGCCGACCTCGTCGGCGTCGGACCCATGGCCGCGGTGGCCGGCGCGATGTCGCAGTGGTCGGCCAAAGCCGCCCTGGCTGAAGGGGCCCAAGAGGCCATTGTGGACAATGGCGGCGACATCTACCTCAAGGCGGTCGAGCCGGCAATCATCTCGCTCGGCACGGGCACATCGAGGCTCGCCGACCGGCTCGCCTTCCGCATTCAACCCGACCAGACGCCCCTGGCCATCTGTTCATCCTCGGGCAAGATGGGGCATTCGATGAGTCTGGGCCAATGCGACCTGGCCACGATCGTGGCAAAGGACGCAGCCCTGGCCGATGCCGCCGCCACGCAGGCCGCCAATCTCGTCCGAACGCCGGACGACGTGGATACCGCGTTGGAGCGAATCATGACAATCCAGGGTATCGCCGGCGTGCTCATCGTCAAGGACGACCGCGTCGGCCTGGCGGGCCGCCTGCCGGATCTGGTGAGAGCGGGTTGACCCGTCCGCCACGTCCACATCGTGCATGCCGTCCGCCGCAGAGGGGTCTTTTCACTTGGCGACAGGTCCATCCCGTGCTATCTTGCCGGGCATTGCGGGATGTGACGCCCGTTCATCTTCAGGTTGGGAGAAAACACGATGGACGCACTGCAGTTGGAACCCATGTCGGTAGGCGGGATACTGGACGGGGCTTTCACCCTCTACAGACGGAACTTCCTCCGATTCATCACAATCGTGGCCATCATCCAGGTGCCGCTGTCCCTGATCACGCTCCTGTGGGCAACGATGATGTTGCGAGGAGTCCCC
>JBDKUU010001028.1:0-5554 GCA_039679525.1 Phycisphaerales bacterium
ATCCCGGCCCGACAGGCCTGTCGTATCTGGCCAATCTCAGATCATTGGAAGAACTGAATATCAGCACTGGCGTTCCGCTGGCGGATAATGACCTTGCGGCGATGGAGTCTTTGACCGGTCTCAAGAAGCTGGTCATCTTCTGCCCTTCCGTAAGCGACAAGGGAATGGCGTCGATCGGCAAACTGAGACAATTGGAGAACCTGACGCTGATGACCAAGGTCACCCGCAACGGCTTGAACCAATTGAATGGCCTGTCGAGACTCAGACAACTGCAAGCCAGCGGCCATTACGAGACCTCCGCCGTGGCGCAACTCGACGAGACCCCGCTGGACCTCTCGGGATTGAAGAGCCTCGTGGATCTGCAGCTCGGCGGTCTGTCGTTGAACGATGAGGATCTTGCCTTTCTCACGCGTCTTTCGTCGCTGGAGAGACTCATGATCCAGCCAACGTCGCCGCTGATGGGGAAGTCTCTGCGCCATCTGGGGGACCTGCCGGAATTGAATTGTCTCCTGCTGTACAACGTCTCGAACTGCTCGGGGGAGGATCTGACCTGTCTGGGCCGCCTGCCGAAGCTCAGGCTTCTGCGAGCCGATGGGGACATAACCGACACGGCACTGGCGTCTTTGACGGGCCTTGCGAGCCTGGGGTCGCTCGAAGTCTCGACCAACGCTCCCATTCGCAGGGAGACGGTGACCAATCTGGCCGCGAAGCTCCCGCAACTTGAGTCCGTTCACATCAGAGAGCTGCCCCCATGGATGACCCGGCCCGCGGAGGCCGGCAAGGACACGGGGATCGAATCGGCCCCTGTGAATCGCCGCCCCGCCACAACCGGCCGGCGCGGTAGAAGATGACCTCGGCTGAGTCCGGCCGGACTCTACTTGGGCAGCGGGACGTCCGACGGGGCCTTGCCGATCGGCGGGCGGTCGAATTTCTGCCGGTATTGCGTGAAGCCCGGGCCGAAGCCGCCGTGGGCGAGGAAGAACTGGCCGTTCTCCACGCCCATGAAGCGGTCCAGCCGATCGGCCTTGCCCGTGCCGTCGTGACTGAACGCCGCGGTCGTCAGCTCTATCCAGCGTCCGTCGGAGGTCCGAATCCATTGGTTGCCGTAGAGAGCCTTGCGAAGCAGGTGCCCGTTGGCCCCGCCGAAGTTCTCGCTGAAGGAGTACAGCCCGTGCATGTACCCGCCCTCCTTCGGGGCCCGCCAACTGGAGATCAGAAACCACTCCTTCTTGTCGGGATGGAAGTAGTAGCCCGAGTAGACCGTGTGGGTCGGATCGACAGGCTGGGCGGTCACGAGGAATCGCTGGAGTTCGCCGGTCTTCCAGCCGTAAACAAGGTGGCTGTGTCCGCCGGTGCCTTCGTTGCCGAAATCGCCCGCGAAGACGCCCTCGCCCTTGGCGATGAGCTTCACGCGGTCCACATCGGCGACCTTGTCCCGATCGACGGCCTCGCTGCCGCTGTCCCAGACGCTGAAGATGATCCGCCGCTCGGTCGGGCTGTTCACCTGCATGCCGAAATAGCCGCGGTGCCAGCCGCAGGCCATGTAGTAAGTCCAGAGCGGATCTTCGAGGCCCGTCATCTCGCAATAGAACGCGGCCACCTCCGTATTCGGGTCCACCGGGTACATCAGATGCACCGACGCGGCGTTGCGGCGGGGCTTGAGATTGAAGTGCGCGTCTTTCGTCGCCGGGCCGTCGAGGACAAGGACGCCGATGTCGCCGCACGCCTGGCCCGGCGGGTTGAGCGACTGAAGCGTAAATCGCTGATAGCCGGCCTCGCGAATATCGAAGGTTCCGAAAGTCGCCGTGACGGGATTGGCCCCGTCCCCTGTGACCGTCGCCTCTTTCGATTGCCCGGCCACAGTCAGCCGAAGCTTCGACGTGGCCTCTTTCGGCAGGCGCAGCAGCACGGAGCAGTCGAGCCGGCCCGGCGTGGCGATGCGTCCGAACCAGAGCACCGTCAGGTTCGGATCGTTCCAGCCGCGAACGCCGGAGCGTTCGGAGACGCGAGCCCCCTCCACGTTGGGCTCCAAATACGCGGTGAACGCAGGAACTCGCAGGGCCTCCGAGGCAGACGCCGCCCCAGCCAGAACCGCAACCAATCCAATCATCCAGCCACAACAACGACGCCGTCGACGCATATACTCCTCAGCCACAACACGACTACTCCCGCCGCAAACCAAGACACTATGTCCCCACGCCGGGGACCCGCGCACAAACGGACATGATATCCGGACCCCGAAGAAAGGACAACTGAGATGTCGGCCCATGACTCGTAGGGTGCGTATCACGCACCATCCTCATTCGGAGGGACAAGTCATTGAAGTGAATGGAATGCGGTGTTACGATGGATCCTCGCGGCGCGACGGCGCTGCATATAACGTCACGTGGGGACTCCCACGTCAGAGGAATTGTGTGTTATGAACGACCAGGTCGGTGTGCCAGTTTCACGACTCGTACCATCCAGGATTGCTGCGTTGTTTCTGCTGCCATGTCTCTCGATAGTTGCTCCTTCGAACGCCCAGACGTCGCCGATCAGACTGTTTGACCTGGGCTACACGCTCCGGATCGACGCGAACAACCGCGAGCAGGTCCGCATGGCATGGGATCATTGTCACGCGGTGGCGGCCCTGCAAGGTCTGGTCAATCGCCAGGGTCCCACGCTCTATGTCCGCGTCATCGAGTCCCAGCACCGCAGGCAGAACGTCGATGACTTCTGGCTCGCCAAGCTGTCCGAGCCCGGCCAGTGGCTCGACGGCCGCCCGGTCGAGCGCGTCGACACGATCGCCGACCTCGTGCGGCAGTTCCGCTCGCAGATCCGCGGCCTCGTGGTCTACGACCCGAACGTAGCCGCCACGAGCAACGTCGCCAGCACGATCGCGGGGGCGGACTCGCTGCTGCCGGTGCGGTACGATCCGAACGATGGAAGCCTGTACCGCCTGCTCACGGGCGAATTGGCTCTGCCGATCCAGTGCCGGCTGATCAACCCGGACGGAACGTCCCTGTTCACCGGCCGGGGCCTGATCCCGGGCACGGACCTCCCTTCCACCGGCTCGGCCAAGTGCGACGCCTATCTCTGGATGAAACGTCACTATCTCGACGCCGGCCGCTGCAACGGGGCCTTCGGCGCCTATTACCTCGACCAGTACTGGATTCAGAAGCCTCGCAACACCGTCCTGAACCACCACTGCCTGACCAATCACGACTTCTTCGTCGCGAAGAACGCCTTCTTTTTCGACCTGGACGTCTGGGGCGACGAGAAACCCGTGGATGATCCGCAGCAGACGATGGGAACCGACCTGGAGACATTGAAGGCGTTGCTCCTGAGCGCCTATCAGCACGGCGGACGCGAGAACATGATCCACATCGGCGGCTTCGTTCCGTGGGCCCACAAGTACACCACGCACGGAACCTCCGGCGGCCATCACGATCCCGTGCCGAGCGAATGGGAGTACGGCAAGGTCATCAGCGCATACAACGGCTACATGGACGCCGACGCCGTGGGTTACGGCGCGATGGCGAACGCGTCGTTCTTCATGCACTGCCCGCTCCGGCCGGCGTACAAGCAGAACTGGACGACGCGAGAACAACTGACCCAACGAGGATACCTCGACGAGCGAGGCCGCGTGAAACACGACGGCCGGGAGTTCGTGATCTTCTACGTCGGCGACTACGATTGTGCCGCCTGGCTCTACCAGCGTATGATGGACATCTGGGACGACCCGGCCCGCGGCCGAATCCCTTTGATGTGGTGCATCAGTCCCGTCCTGGAGCGGCGGGCCCCGATGGCCATGGACTATATGCGGCGGACCGCGACGCCGAACGACTACTTCGCCGCCGCGGACAATGGGGCCGGCTACTGCGAACCGGGGATGCTGCAGGAGCCGCGAGAGATTTCAGGATTGCCCAGCGGCCTGGACGCCTGGGCCCGGCATTGCAGGCCGCTCTACGATCGATGGGGCCTGAGCATCACGGGTTTCATCATCTACGCGCACGGACCGGTGCTGAACGAGGCCGGCCTGGATTGCTACGCCTCATTCAGTCCCAACGGGATCGTGCCCTCCGGCGGGCCCGCGTCGCTGCTGCACAAGGGAATGCCGGTCCTGCGGTTCGACCACGACGTGAACGAGGACGACCCGAATCAGGCCGCCCGCCACGTGGTCGAGCGAGTGACGCGGCGACGCGCCGAGGGATATCCGCCCTTCCACTGGTTCCGCAACATCCTCAAGACGCCGACGTGGTACGTGAGGACCTACGACCAGATCAAGCAGATGAATCCCAAGATCGAACTGCTCGACGCCCCGACGTTTTTCGAGCTCTACCGCATCGACCTCGAAAATCCGTCGCTGTGGAGGGCATGACCAAGACAAAAGCCTGGAGCACAATGCAGGGGGAAGTCTCCGCCTACGCCCGGCGACTGGAGCTCATGGACCGGCAGATGAATGACCTCCAGCGATACCTGCAGAGACTATCCACATGGATACAAATGCTCGGCTCTTCTTCTCTATTCGCGATGCTCATGTTTACAGCTTGGGCGCTGGCAGAAACGGTCAAGCTGAGACGTCCCCGAAAAACGGTGCCTTGAATCGGCGGCATCCGCCGTGAGCCCACCCACGGGAGAGGCTCATCTTCCGACTTGCGCCAGATCCTGGATTCTCGCTTCCGCCTCGCAGCGGCGCTCCAATTCGAGCAGCCGGCTCTTCTGCGTAGCCACGAGACGCTGCTCGAGCCGTCGGATGTAGAAATAGAAGCAGCAGCACCACACCGCGAACAGCGGCAGCCCGACGACTGCGATGGTCCCGGCCAGCGTGCCCAGTCCGACGTGCTCCCGCGTGACGTCCGCCATCACCAGAACGTGTCCGACCCACCTGCCGGCGGCGTCGGCCAGCGGGATGGGGACGCACTGGTACGAACGCCCCTCGAAAGACAGGGCGAAAGAATGCGAAAGATCCGTGGCGCGAACTTCCGTGAAGCGGCCGGCAACGGCGTGAGGCGTCCCCGGCAACGTGGCGTCCAGGACGGCGTGGTCGGGGAATTGGTCCCAGTCCGGCTCTCGCCCGACCATCTTCATGCCCGACTCCCACTGTTCGCGGTCCAGGAACTGCTTTTCCGCGAACACGATCAACTCTCCGCCGGCCGCGCTCTGAATCCTGCGAAGAATGCGATCGATCTCGCAGCCCAGCTCGATGTACCCGACGTGCTTTCCTTCGATCGTCCAGGGGTGCACGACGCGCAAGGTCAGAGTGCCCAGCGGCCCCAGCTCGACGCCTTCCGTAGGCTCCCCCCGCTCGACCGCCTGGGAGAGCGTGAACCGGGTGATCCGATCGCCCGACCGCTCCGGCTGGTGAACCCGCAGGAAGCAGGTCTGGTTGGGGTCGTGAAAGTAGAAGTGGGTGACTCGATATCTCTGGCGAAGCATCTCGAATATGGGCGACGTGCGAGCCAGCAGCGAACCGCGGTCGCGGGCGAGCCATGCACGCTGAGTCGGCTCGTCTCGCTCGAGCAGGTCCGTCAGGCCGTGAAGCATCGTCGCGTCCTCGTCCGTCTCCGAGAGA
>JBDKUU010001029.1:0-9751 GCA_039679525.1 Phycisphaerales bacterium
CCTCAACATGCAGAATCCTCAGTTCGCCGGCCCTCCTCGGCCGTATCGTGCGGATTCCTACATCTTGATCAGCGCGGGCCGGGACGGCCTGTACGGCACGGCCGACGACATCCTTAATTTTCCCACATGGAGGTATCGCGAGAAATGACCTTTGGAGATTCGTCCGCGTTGTGCCTCCTTCTTCGTTGACACCGGGAGTGATTGATCCTTCCGGCACACGGCTGGCCTCTCCTGGTAGACGGAGGAAGGAACGGACTGATCCGGAATCCGCCGCCTCGATGAGGAGCGTCGCCTTGCGGCGAGGCGGCGGGGGTTTATCGCATTGGAGCCACCAGCGGTCAGGGTGCTGCACACCCTCTTGAGCGAGTGTTTCGCTCGCGTGTTGTGCTGGAGGCGTGCAAAGCGGAAAACTTCCCAGGCAGGCCCGCTTCGGGCGTGCATTCAATCCCGCGAGTCAATCTCCGGCAAACCCATTCGTCAATTCTGTGTCCCTCCGGTCTTTTGCTGCACCTTGCGATGCTCGCGCCGTATGGGATAGCGTTTTTTTCGTGAGAGCAGAGTGTAAAGCCGGCGGTCGAATCGCACGAGGACCGGCCGGCGGGAAGACTGGTCATATGCAAGTGCGTCATACTATGGGGGGTGCGAAGATGCGAGCTTTGAGCCTGTTTGTCGGCGGATCGGCGATGGTCCTTTGTGTTGCGGCGGCCGCGCTTGCGGAGGAGCCTGCGAACCAGAAAGCAATCTCCGAGCGGATCGCGATCCAGGAATCCCGGCTGCCTCAGATCGAGGACGTGGCCGCTCGCGAGCGGGAACAGACCGAGCGATGGTACGAGCGTCGCCGTGCGGAAATCACTCACGAGATCGCCCGGCGGGGGGCCGCGAAACTCAGCCTGGCCCAGCGGTCGCTCTGGACGGAGTTCGCGAAGATGGAGAGCGGCCGGCCCTATCCGGCGGGCTACTTCGACGCCTCCTATTTCGGGTTTCCCTTCAACTACAAGACCGCGCTCTTGCGTCAGTCCCTGATCGAGGAATACTTCACCGACGAGATGGGGTCGCTCCTGCTGAGCGACGACTTCAGGCAGAAACTGACGCAGATCGTGGACGAGCGTCTTGCGGTCCCTCTGACGCCGCGGCTGCGGCGCGAGGCCCGGGACCTGCTGGCTCTGGTGTTGAGGCTGCGTGCGGAACTGACCATGGAATTGACACCTCTTGAAAACGCCAGGGCAGCGAGACGGGAAGCAACGATGAAATGGGAACGAGACTTGAAGGAACAGGTTCGCGGCATTCTGGAGCATCTCCGACAGCGGGAAGCGAGGGAGCCGGACTTCGGCGTCGTTCAGTCGATCGGCTACTTTCCCCGCACGGGATATTTCTGCATGGTCGAGGGGGTGGACCGGGTCCTCGGGATCGGCGACAGGATCGGCCGGGTCCGGGTTCTGGGCATCGACCGCGAGAAAGTGGAGTTCGCCAGGGACGACGCGAAATGGGCGCAGCAGCTCGGAGCGCCGGCGCAACCCTATTGGCGGGGCGTCGGCCTCAGCGGGCAGAGCGAGAGCCGGGCCGGCCGGGTCGAGGCCATGGACTGAACGAACGTGCGGCTCGAAACGACCGCACGTTTCCTACGCAGCGGCGCCCTTGTGCGAGGATGGTGCGTGATACGCACCCTACAAAGACATACGGGCACGTTGCGTAGGGTGCGTATCACGCACCGCTCATCTGGTCCCGGTTGACTTGCCGGCTCCCGGCGGTTCTAATGCGCCGGTGCGGAGATCCGCTGTAGGGCTCCGTCGTTGGGTTCGATCGGGATCGTTGAGGTGTTCATGCAGGCCAGCGGGTGTCGGAGTGTCGCCATCATCGGCGACGGCGGAATGGGGTCCGTGCTGTCGATTCTGCTCTGTGACGAGAAGAACATCCCCACGCGGATGTGGGGCTACGACGCGGGGCAGTTGGCCGAGATCGAAAGACGCCGGGAGAACGCGCGGTTTCTACCGGGCTACAAACTGGCGGAGTCGCTGGTGTTCGAGCCGCGGGACGATCGGGCCATGGCGGACGCTGATCTGATCGTCTCGGCGGTTCCGTGCCAGTACATGCGGTCGGTCTGGAGCCGGCTCGCGAAGCACGTCCCGGCCGGAGCGCCGATCGTCTCAGTGACCAAGGGAATCGAGATCGGCACGCTGCTTCGGCCCACGCAGATCCTCGCCAGCGTCCTCGGCTCGAGCGTTCCCCTGGCGGTCTTGAGCGGGCCGACCATCGCGGACGAGCTGGCCCGCAAGCTGCCCGCAACGGCGTGCGCCGCGGCCGACGACGAGACCCTCGCCCGGCGGATCCAGTCCACGTTCACCTGCTCCTGGCTTCGCGTCTACACGAACACGGATGTGATCGGCGTCGAGCTGGCCGGCGCGATGAAGAACGTGATCGCCATCGCGGCGGGCATCATCGACGGCGTCGGGGCCGGCGACAACGCCAAGGCGGCCCTGCTGGCGCGGGGCCTGGCGGAGATCACGCGGCTGGGCCTGGCCATGGGCGCCAGCGAGTACACGTTTGCCGGTCTGACCGGATTAGGGGACCTTGTCACGACGTGCATCTCGCCGACCGGCCGCAACCGATCTTTCGGCGAGCGGATCGGCAGGGGGCTCACGCCGCAACAGGCGCAGCAGGCGACGGCGTCCGTGGTCGAAGGGGTCTCGACCTGCAAATCCGTAGTGGACCTCGCGGCCCGGCAGGGCGTCGAGATGCCGATCACCCGGGCGGTGTACGAGGTGCTCTTCGAGAACAAGCCCGTGCGAACGGCGATCGAGGACCTGATGACCCGGCGGCCCAAACCCGAATGGAACGCCGCGGGGGCGCAGGCGTCTGCGAAGGTCTCATAACCCCTCGGCGGCCGTCTTCGGCGGTCCTCGTGTTTTTTTCCTGATGTGACCCGTCGTTCCCCAACGGCAGGGCTGGAATCCCCTCTTTTGAGCCCGGAGATTGTTCCGGGCGCGACCCCGCGAAGAGCCTGTTAATATCGCACCCCGGTCGCGCACGTCTCGTTATCGGCCCTTGCCTCGCCTACTGAGACTTTCGTGGCCGATCTTCCCGCTTTTGGTCTCGCGGAAATCCATTTCATATACTTTAAACGACGCCGGGTAGACTGTCGAAGCACAGGATGCCGGCGGGGTCCAAAGAAGACTCGGCCTCATCGGGCCAAGACTCACGAAAGGGGGTCCGAACGGATAATGTGAGAGATCACGACGTGTCAGTGCTTCTGTGGAAGCAGCCAGCTCACATTTCTTCTAGGGTTAGGGCGGTATGTTTGGATTTGGCAAAAAACAATCCTATTTGATCGGGGTCGACCTGGGCAACGACTCCGTGAAGCTGGCCCAGTTGGCCAACGGCACGGAGGAGACGCACCTGATCGCCGGTCAATGCGTGAATCGTCCGGCCGACGTCACGGCGGGCACGGCCCGGTGGCAGCGGTGGGCGATCGACGCCATGCGGGAAGCCACGGCCAACGGGCAGTTCAAGAGCAAAGACGTCGTCGCGGCTCTGCCGGCCAGCGAGGTGTTCATCGATCATCTCCGGTGGCCCAAGAAGTTCGACGGCAAGATCGAGGACGCCATCTTTGCGAAGATCAAGCAGAAGCTGCCCTTCGAGCCCATCGAAAAGAACACGCTGATCAAGTACATCCCCGCCGAGCAGGACAACGTCATCGTCCTGGCGGCCGAGCGGACGGTGATCGACAGGCACCTGGCGATCTACGAGAGGGCGGGTCTGTCGATCAAGTCCATCGGCGTCTGGCCGGTTGCGCTGGCCAGTTGCTACGCCCAGTTCTTCGGGCGCCGCAAGACGGACCTCGAAGCGGTCGTCCTGCTGCTGGACATCCAGCCGGACTGCACGCACCTGGTGATCAGCCGGCACAAGAATCCGCTCTTCGCCTGCTACATCCCCGTGGGGGCCAGGCAGATGAAGGACGAGGCCGCCGTGGGACGGCTCGTCATGGAAATGACGGCGTGCCGGCGGGAGTTCCTGTCCCTGTACAAGAACGTGCAGATCGAGCGGCTGATCTTCCTCTCCGGCCTGGCCGTGGACGCCGACGTCTATCGCACGATCGCCAAGCAACTGGAAGTCCAGGCGCAGATGGGCGATTGCATGGCGGCGGTGGAGATTCAGGATCCGGACCGTCTCGGTCTGGAGCGAAGGAATGGCACAGTGAGCTGGGCGTTGGCCTTCGGGCTGAGCCTGAGTCTGAATTGATTAAGGATAATGGATGATTGATTATTGATTGGACTGTCGAGTCTCTCGTCCAATCATCCATCATCAATCATCCATCATCAATGCTGGGGTGGTTACGATGCCGAACATCAACTTTGTGCCGGACGATTATATCCAGAGCAGCGAGTCGCGCAGGGCCAACCTGATGTGCCTGATCTTGTTCTCGGTCGTGATGGCCGCTCTGGGCGGTTCGTTCGTGACGATCAAGATCCGCCAGCGGGCGTGTGCGGCGGAAGAGTCGCTGGTGAACGCCCGGATGGTGAAGATGGAGGAGTCGATCAAGCAGTTCGAGGACCTCCAGACCAAACGCCAGGAAATGATGCGGACCGCGCTGACGACGGCCGAGCTGCTCGAGCCGGTTCCGCGAAGCGTGCTCCTGGCCTCGCTGACGAACACGCTGCCGCCGGGCGTGTCGCTGATCAAGCTGGGGTTGACCCAGAAGCTGGACAAGGCCAAGGCCCAGTCGGAGAAGGCCGCAGCCAAGCCCACCCGGTACCAGTCGGCCCAGGGCAAGTCCGCCGCGGCGTCGGATGCGAAGTCCTCGTCGGAGAAGGGCGTGGCGATCCAGATGGACATCGAGGGAATCGCCCCCAGCGATCTTCAGGTCGCGGCCTACATCGAGCATCTCGGCAACTCCGCCCTGCTGGAGGACGTGGCCCTGGTCGAGTCGAAAGAGAAGAAGATCGAAGACACCGCCTTCCGGCAGTTCAAGCTGACGGCCATGTTGAGCGGAGACACTCACCTGACCAAGGAAGACATCGACGAGATCCGGACCAAGGCCGAGCATACGATCAATCAGTTCTAACGGGTCCCCGGGCGGCAAACGCCGCGACGGGGACTTTTGTAACGTGGGAGCAGACAACATGACGAGCGGTTTGAGACAGGCGATCTTTTTCATCCTGCTGGTGGGCGTGGCGTTTGCCGGTTACCAGTACATGATCAAGCCGGCCAACCAGAACCTGGCCGAGTCCAAGCGCCGCGTGGACGGCAAGCGGGCCAAGCTGGTCGACTTCGAGGCGGCCACCTCCAAGGCGGGGGATTTCAACAAGCAGGTCGAGCAGCTTCAAGAGGCCGTGCGGTTCTTCGAAAGCAAGCTGCCCCCGACCAGCGAGGTGCACAAAGTGCTCGAACAGGTCACCGTGATCGCCCAGAAGCAGGGGCTCAAGCCCAAGACCATCAAGACCCTGCAGCAGAGGGACAGCAACGGCTACATCGAGCAGCCGCTGACGATGAACCTGGTGGGCGACTTCACGGCGTTCTACTCGTTCCTGCTGGAGCTGGAAAAGCTGCCCCGCATCATGAAGCTGCGGGAGCTCAAGCTCGACAAGCCCAGCGACGGCAGCAGCGAAATCGGAGCCGAGTTCATCCTGAGCATCTTTTTCCAGAACAAAGCCGCCTGACCATGAATGTGAATTGCGGGAGCTGAAATATGCTGTCTTTTTTGCGTGAACAGGAAACCGCAGCGTCATCCGATCATTCGTCCGCACCGACCGAGCCCCAGGGCGTCGCGCCCGCCGGCGGTCCCGATGCCCAGGAATTCCTGACCGTCGCGGCCAACAGCAAGAACGTCCGCCGGAGCACGATCCTGGTGGCCATCCTGGTCGCCATCGGGCTGGTCTGCCTGATGTTCATGATTCGCAAGAGCCAGCCTCAGGCGGCGTCGGCCAAGCAGGCCAAGACCGACGAGACGAAGATCGACGCCGCCATCAACCGGCTCACGGGCGTGCGGTCGGAGATGACGGGCCGAATGGAAGCGATCATCAAGAAATTCTATGAGTTCTCCGACGTGTTCCAGGTGCAGGTCAGCGAACTGTCGAAGAACCCGTTCGAGGTCGAAGGCCTTGCGATGAAGAGCCTCACGGGTCAGACGGTTGTCCCCGAAGACCCGCAGGCGCAGGCCGAGCTCGTCCGCCGGCAGAAGATGCAGGAGAAGGCCGGCACGCTGAAGCTGCTGAGCATCATGCGGTCGGAAACCGGAAGCTCCTGCATGATCAACGACCAGATCCTGCAAGAGGGCCAGAGCCTCGAGGGCTTCACGGTCCTCCAGATCGGCAACAACTTCGTCGAGCTGGCCTGGTCGGACGGGACGACCCCGGACAACACCGCGTCGGAAACCAAAGATTGGACGATCACTTTGAAGCTGTCTGAATGATGCTGCGATTCCTATCCTCCAAAGAGAAGGTGAAGACCCCTCCGGCTCCGGCGCCGGCCCGACCTGGGTCGAGCCAGCCGGTGATGGCGCCCGTCTATTGTCCGGACGACGCCGAGGTCCGGGGTCTGTGCGATCTGTATTCCCCCGAGCCGACGAGCCACGCGCACGTGCGCGACGTCGTGGACATCCTGCTCGAGATGAACAAGATCACCGACGAGCAGTACGGCAAGCTGCGCCGCGAGACCCTGAGCAAGCCGGGCGGCGACCCCACGGCGTCGCTGCTGAAGGAAGGGCTCGTCGGCGCCAACGACGTCCTCGAGGCGAAGGCGAAGCTCAACGGCATGGAGTTCCGGCACATCGCGCCCCCGGAGGTCGACAAGACGGCCTTCGCGAAGCTCGATGCTGAGTTCATCCAGCGGAGCAACATCGTCCCGATCGGCGTCGACGGCAACAAGCTGGTCGTCGCCACGAGCGAGCCGGCCAATGTCTTCGCCGTCGAGGACGCGAAACGCCAGACCGGGATGGAGCTGCGCGTGGTGGTCTGCACGGCGGAGGACATCGCCGCAGTCTGCGAGGCCTTCCGTGCGCAGCCCGCGACGGAGTGCGTTCTCGAAGACATCATGAGCGACATGACCGAGGTCGAGGTCGTCCAGGGCGTCGAGGACGTCTCGGAAGACCTCGAGAAGATGGCCGGCCAGTCGCCCGTCATCAAGTTCGTCAACTACCTGATCAGCAACGCGGTCCACGAAGGGGCCAGCGATATTCACATCGAGCCCAAGGAAAAGCAGACGAAAGTCCGCTACCGCATCGACGGCGTCCTCTTCGAAGCGATGCAGGCGCCGCAGAAGATGCACCCGGCGGTCGTCTCGCGCATCAAGATCATGGCCAACCTGGACATCTCCGAGCGGCGTCTGCCGCAGGACGGCAAGGTGGCCGCCATCATCGGCGGCCGGGCCATCGATCTCCGCGTCTCCACGCTGCCGACCAACCACGGCGAAAAGACCGTGATTCGTATTCTCGACAGCAAGTCCATCCGCCGCGGATTGGAGTCGATGGGGATGGAGCCGGATGTCTGCGAGACCTTCCGCGAGCAGGTGAAGCTGCCGCACGGCATCCTCCTGGTGACCGGCCCGACGGGCTCGGGCAAAAGCACGACCCTGTACTCGGCCCTGGGCGAGATGGACGGCGACAAGCTCAACGTCTCGACGGTCGAGGACCCTGTCGAGTACGAGCTGGACTTCTGCAACCAGGTCCAGGTGAACGAGAAGACCGGCCTGACCTTCGCGGCGTGCCTGCGAAGCCTGTTGCGACAGGACCCCGACGTCATCATGGTCGGCGAAATCCGCGACAACGAGACCGCCCGCGTCGCGGTGCAGGCGGCCTTGACGGGCCACCTGGTCCTCTCGACCCTGCACACCAACGACGCGGCCAGCAGCGTCACGCGACTGGTCAACATCGGCATCGAGCCATACCTGCTCGCGGCCTCGATGAACGCGGCGCTGGCCCAGCGTCTGGTTCGGCGGATCTGCCCGAAATGCAAGGAAAACTGCACGAGCCCCGATCGGCTCAAGAAATACATCGCGCGGGCGGGCATCAACCCCAGCGAGCTCGTCCACGGCAAGGGCTGCGACTCCTGCCGCGGGTCCGGATACGTCGGCCGGGCGGGTATCTTCGAGCTGCTGATCCTGGACGACAAGTTCCGCGACATGATCAACAGGGACGCGTCCGTGAGCAACATGCGTCGCGCGTTCCGCGAGAGCGGCCGCGACACCCTCTTCGACGACGGCATGAAGAAAGTCAAGAAGGGGATCACCACGGTCGAGGAGGTCCTGCGGGTCACGGAGGTCTACGGCCAGAATGAGAACGAGGAATTCGTCGAGAACATCCATTGAATTGACGATTGATGATTGACGATTTACGACTTGCTGCCGCGACGCCGGAGCTGCGGCGGACCATCAGCAGCGGATCGCAAATAGTAAATCGTAAATAACAAATAGGAAATGTAAACATGATCGATATCAAGACCATCCTGGAAGCGGCCATCGCGAACAAGGCGAGCGACGTGCACATCAATGTGGGCATGCCGCCGGTGCTGCGGAAAGACACCGAGCTGATCGACATGGACTGTCCGCCGCTCACGAATCAGGACGCCCGGGCGATGCTGCAATCCATGGTGGGTCCTGAGAAGATGAAGAAATACGACGAGAACCGGGACCTCGACTTCTCGACGTCCATTTCGGGCGGGCACCGGTTCCGCGTCAACGCCCATTACCAGCGGGACACGGTGGCGCTGTCCTTCCGCGTGATTCCCAACCAGGTGCACACGATCGACGACCTGCACCTGCCGCCGATCGTCAAGGAGCTGACGGACCTGCCGCGCGGGCTGGTCCTGGTCACCGGGCACACCGGCTCGGGCAAGAGCACCACGCTGGCCGCGATGATCGGCCTGATCAACTCGCGGTATAGCAAACGCATCATCACGCTCGAGGACCCGGTCGAATACCACCTCGAGAACGAAAAGTGCATGATCGAGCAGCGGGAAATCGGCTCGGACGCTCCGAACTTCGCCTCGGGCCTGCGCCACGCCCTGCGCCAGGACCCCGACATCATCATGGTCGGCGAAATGCGCGACCTCGAGACGACCAGCTTCACGATCACCGCGGCCTAGACCGGCCACCTGGTCCTGAGCACGCTGCACACGATCAACGCTCCGCAGAGCATCGAGCGTATCGTCGACATCTACCCGTCCGGGCAGCAGAACCAGATTCGAACCATGCTGGCCAACACGCTGCAGGCGGTCATCTCGCAGACCCTGTTCAAACGGGTCGATCAGCCGGGCATGGTGCCTTGCACGGAGATCCTGCTGTGCACCTCCGCGACGCGAAACTGCATTCGCGAGAACCGGATCTACGAGATTCCGAACATCATCGAAACGTCCCGGCGGCTGGGCATGCAGAGCATGGACAACAGCATCGCCGAGATGTACTTCAAAGGGTTCATCGACCGCGACGAGGCGATCGTCCGGTCGAGCAATCCGGGCAAGATGGAAAAGACTCTGGTTGCCGCGGGCAAGATGACCGACGCCTCGAAGGCCGCGGTCGCCGCCGCCCGATAGCAGCAAAAAGCCCTCGCCTGGCTTGGGGCGCAGGGCCATGGGGGTGCGGCCGGGCCTTTCCCGGCTGCCGATCACAAGCGATTTGATCTATCTTCTGGAAAGACACCGCGCGAAGAATCGCGTGACGGCAGTCCGTCCCCACTTTGAGTCCGGACGGATCACGCACACGGAGAGCATCGATGGCAACACAGACACTCACACGACAGGAGGAATCCGCCGCGTCCGAGAGC
>JBDKUU010001030.1:0-6977 GCA_039679525.1 Phycisphaerales bacterium
CCGAAGGGCAACATCGCACCCGAGGGTTCGGTCATCAAGAGCACGGCCATCGACCCCTGCGTCGTCGATGCGGACGGCGTGTACCGAAAGCGCGGGCCGGCCAAGGTCTTCGTTCGCGAGAAAGAAGTTCTGGCCGGGATCAAGTCCGGGGCGATCGGGCCGGGAGACGTGGTGCTCCTGATTTGCGACGGCCCGATGGGCAGCGGCATGGAAGAGGTCTATGAAGTCACCGGGTCGCTCAAGCATCTGACCTGGGGCAAGCACGTGGCTCTGATCACCGATGCCCGATTCAGCGGCGTTAGCACCGGCGCCTGTATCGGTCACGTGGGGCCCGAGGCGCTGGCGGGCGGCCCCATCGGCAAGGTCCTCGACGGGGACATCATCGATATCGTGATCGACCGCAACCGGCTGGACGGACACGTCAATCTGATCGGCCAGAAGGGCGATCCTGCCGAATCGCTGAGCGTCGAACGCGGCGACTATCTGCTTACGCAGCGCCCGCTTCGGCCTGACCTTGCGCCCTTGCCCGGCCTGCCCGAGGACACGAGGCTATGGGCCTTGCTGCAACAGGCCTGCGGAGGAACCTGGGGCGGCTGTGTGTATGACGTCGAGACAATCGCCGGGGTTCTCGCCGCCGGCATGAAAGCGCTCGCCCGATGAATGCGACCTATTGGCCCTTCGTTGTTCTGCTTGTCAGCGTCGGCCTCGTGGTTTTTCTGATCGCGGTCGTGCGCCTGCACGCGTTCCTGGCGCTGATCCTGGCCGCCATCACGGCCGGCCTGCTGGCGGGTCCCTTGCCGGGGGAACCCGAGAAGAGCCATGCGATCCAGGCGGTTGAACTGACCACCGCCGAATTCGGCGCGACGGCCGGCAAGATCGCCGTGGTGATTGCGCTGGCTTCCGTCATCGGCATGTGCCTGATGGAGAGCGGCGCGGCCGACAAAGTGGTCCGTCGATTTCTGGGCGTCTTTGGGGAAAAGCATGCGGGGTTCGCCCTGTTTCTGAGCAGTTACATCCTTTCGATCCCTATCTTCTTCGACACCTATTTCATGCTCCTGCTGCCCGTCGCCCAGGCTCTGGCCTTGCGTCTGCGCAGGGACTATGTGCTGTTCCTGATGGCGATCTGCTGTTCGTCGCTGGTGACCCACATTGTGGTTGCGCCGCATCCCGGCCCCCTGGCCATGGCGGAGACATTGAAACTCGATCTGGGGTTGACCATTATGGTCGGCCTGGCCGTGGGCACGATTCCGGCGCTGTGCGCCTGGATGGTGGCTCGCTGGTTGAACCGGCGAATGGCGGTGCCGGTCCGTCAGATGCCGGGCGTCTCTGCGGCTCAATTCGAACAGGTGTTGACCTCCGATGAGCGTGCGCTGCCGGGATTTCTCCCGTCGATCCTTCCGGTGCTCCTGCCTGTCGGGCTGATTTCGGCCGCCTCATTCATGACGGCCTTCGGAGGGTCCGATCGATTCCCCATTCTGTACCCTTATGTCGAGTTCATCGGCAACCGCAATATAGCCCTGATCGCCGGCGCCGCGATGGCCATGTGGGTACTGGCCCGGCAGAAGGGCTATTCCATCCCACAGATCAGTTCGCTGCTCGGTCCGCCCCTGCAGACGGCCGGCACGATCATCCTGATCACCTGTGCGGGCGGGGCATTTGGGTTGATGCTCAAGAATGCCGGAGTGGGGGATGCCGTCAAGGCTCTGGCGGCCGGGCGCGAGGTCAACTTCGTATTGCTCGCCTGGCTCGTATCGAGCGTGATCCGTATCGCGCAGGGCTCGGCCACGGTGGCCATGCTGACCACGTCGGCCATGATGGTTCCGATCATCTATCCGCAGGGCAGCGATGGGCTATCGAGCCTGCCCTGTCACCCGATCTACCTCTTCCTGGCCATCGGTTTCGGGGCGATCAACTTTTCGTGGATGAACGACAGCGGCTTTTGGGTAGTGAGCAAACTGAGCGGCCTGACCGAGAGAGAAACGCTCCAGTCCTGGACCGTCATCACGACCGTGCTCTCGGTCTCCGGCCTGCTCGTCGCGCTGCTCGGCGCTGCGGTCCTTCCCTGTGCGGGACATTAGGCGTTCATCGTCCCGGGCTGCCGTGTGGAATTCTTGACGCCGCGCAAACCCGCGGTTAGGAATAGCTCAAGTCTCGAACATGAAGATCAGCGTGATGATTCGCGTCTGTCTCACTATTTCGCGCCTGCTGCGGCCGGCTCTTGCCTGGGCGCAACAGGCCCGTGTGAACAATGAAGGGGACTATTCTCATGATGAAGGGAACTTGTCTGGTCGCGGTGTTCGCGATGTCCGCCGCAGGGATCGGCAGCGCGCATCAGCCTGCGCCGGTTGTGGTCGAGGGTGGATCGGTGCAGGGGACGTCGGAAGACGGATTGACGGTCTACCGGGGCATCCCATTCGCCGCGCCGCCGGTCGGCGACCTCCGCTGGCGGGCCCCTCAACCTGCTGCGAAATGGGAGGGTGTGCGGCAGGCCGCCCAGTTCGCTCCCGGGCCCATGCAGGGGGGGAATCCTCCCTCCGGAAAGAGTGAGGACTGCCTTTACTTGAACATCTGGACACCGGCGAAATCCGCGAGTGACCGCATTCCCGTGCTCGTCTGGATCTACGGCGGCGGATTCGGCGGCGGGGCCACCTCCGAGCGGAATTACAGCGGAGAGAATCTGGCCAGGAAAGGCGTGGTGCTGGTCAGCATCGCCTACCGGGTCGGGCAACTCGGGTTTCTGGCGCATCCGGAGTTGAGCGCCGAGAGCCCCAATCACGTCTCGGGCAACTATGGCCTGCTGGATATGATCGCGGGCCTCCAATGGGTGCAGAGAAACATCGCGGCCTTCGGCGGCGACCCCGGCAAAGTGACGATCTTCGGCGAATCGGCCGGCGGGATCGCGGTCAGTATGCTGTGCGCGTCGCCGCTGGCCAAAGGGTTGTTTCACGGCGCGATTTCGCAGAGCGGCGGGTCGTTCGGACCTCCCAGACCCACCACCTTTCCCGGCGAGAACTTGAAACGCCTGGCCGATGCGGAACGTGCCGGACAAGCGTACGCCCAAAGCGCTGGGGCTTCCTCCATCGCGGAATTGCGGAAGATCGCTCCCGACAAACTGCCGGGCGGCCGCGGACTGGGCATGTCATGGCCGATCATCGACGGATGGGTGATTCCCGACGATCAAGTCAAGCTCTACGAGGCGGGCCGGTTCAGTGACACGCCGATTCTGGTGGGCTACAACTCGGACGAGGGCGCGAGCTTCTCGCCTCCGAAGACGCCGGAGGACTATGTCGCCAACGTCAAGACCCGCTATGGTCCTTTCGCGGAGAGTCTCCTGAAAGCCTATCCTGCCGGCTCCGGGAAGGTCGCGAAAACCGCGAGGGATCTGGCCCGCGATGCGGCGTTCGGCTGGCACACGTGGATCTGGGCGACGCTTCAGGCAAAGACCGGCAAGTCGAAAGTCTTCTACTACTATTTCGATCAGCACCCGGACTATCCGGCCGATTCGCCGCGGGCCGGATATGGCTCGCCGCACGGCCAGGATGTGGCCTACGTCTTCCAGCATCTCAATCCCTCGAGTCCGCAGACCACGAAATCGGACCTGGAGATCTCGGAGGCCATGGCCACCTACTGGACGAACTTCGCCAAGCGAGGCGATCCCGGCGGCGAAGGGGTCCCGGCGTGGCCGGCCTTCAGCGACGCCAACCCTGTCGTCATGTGCTTCAACCGGACGCCGCACACGGGGTCGGTGCCCAGCGCCGAATCACTCCAGAGCCTGGATGCCTATTTCGCCTGGCGGCGAACGCCCGAAGGCGAGACGTGGGCGAAGTAGCCCCTGTTCCTGCCAGTTCCCTATTGAGGATAGTTGTCATGAAAATGAAATCGATGCTGTTCTTATTGGCGGGACTGCTCGTGTGGAATGCGAGCGCTTCCGCCCAGGATCCCGAACCTCTCGCTCTGACCGTTCACACCGATCGAACGACCAAGACCGTCAGCGCCGGTATTTACGGCCAATTTCTCGAACACATCTTCAACTCGGTTCACGGCGGCCTCTGGGGCGACCAGATCCTCAACGGCGCCCTGGAACCGCGGCCCGCCCGCGTGCGGCAAAGCGGCGGGCTCGCGGCCGCCGAGACGCCGACCCCCATGACTCTGCGGTACTGGGAGTTCGTCGGCGATGCCAATGAAGTCGCCATGGATCGGGACAATCCCTTCAACGCGGAAGTCTCCGTGCGCCTTGCGGCCGGGGCGGGCAGCGATTCAGCGGCCGGACCCGGAATCCGCCAGCGGAATATCGCCCTCCGGCAAGGCGAGACGTACACGCTCTCGCTCTACGCTCGCGGCAGCGGCAGTGTGGTCGCGGCATTCTACGACGGCAACACGCCGGCATTCACCAGGACCTTCACCGGTCTGACGGCCGAGTGGCAGAAGTTCGCCGTCGAGTTTGCCGCATCACACGCCGTAGATGCCTCCGCGTTGTTGATCAGTTCTCCGCCTTCGGGGGTCGTCAATGTCGACCAGATTTCCCTCTTCTCCGCCTCGGCCCTGGCCACCGGCGGCTACCGGCCCGACCTGCTCCAAGCCGTCGCCGACCTCCAGCCGGCCTCCATCCGCTGGCCCGGCGGGTCGTTCGCCAACCGGTACATCTGGCAGAACGGCATCGGCCCTCGCGAGAAACGCCTCCCCCATCCCGCCGACCAGTGGAACGACCGCGACACCTATCAGTTCGGCACCGACGAGTTCATGCGGCTCTGCGAGAAGATCAAGGCCGAGCCGATCATCGTGATCAATACCTCCCGCGGCGTGGATGACGCGCTCCTCTGGCTGGAATACTGCATGGGCGACGTGACCACCGAGTATGGCAGGCGACGTGCCGCCAATGGCCACCCCGCCCCGTACGAGCTCAAGACCATCGAGATCGACAACGAGCCATGGCTCATGATGCAGTATCCCGCCTACCTGGACATCGTCAAGAAGTTCTGCCCCGCCATTCGGGCGAAGTACCCCGACCTCAAACTCTCCGTCGCCGGCAGCTATGGCTACGACACCGGCCCCGGCGAAGGCAATCAGGAGGCCAACCGCAACTGGGACCCTCGCATCATCGAAGAGGCGGGGGAACTCTTCGACGTCCTTTCACCGCACTATTACAGCGGCATCTGCTTCACTGCCGACTTCGTTGAGGACCCCTACAAATACGAGGAGTTCCTGAAAGGTCGCGGCGAGATCATTCGGAAGTCCGCGAATCCCAACATCCGAATCTACGTCTCCGAATGGAACCTCACGAACAACCGCTGGGGCAACGACTGGCGCGTCGGCCTCTACGCCGGGGGTATTCTCAACGCTTTCGAACGCCAGGCCGACATCGTCACCATGTCCTGCCCCGCATTGTTCCTGCGGAAGCAGGGGGTTACGAGGGATTGGGACAACGCCCTGATCAACTTCGACCCGAAGACCTGGTTCGCCGCGGGCAACTACATCGTGATGAAGCTCTGGCGCGATTCCTTCGCCCCCGATCTTCTCGCGGTGGATGGGCCGGCCCATCCGCTCAATTTCGTCGCCACGCGTTCCGCCGACAAGCAGACCGTGTTCCTGAAGGCGGTCAACCCCACCGGCGCCCCGGTTGAAGCGGCGATCCGCATCGAGGGCGACCTGGTCCCCAAGACGGCGACGATGCAACTGGTAGCCCCCGGCGGCGAGACCGTGAAAAACTCGCTCGAACAACCGGAGAACATCAAGGTCGTCTCCGGCGACGCAACTGTCGAGGAGCGCACCGTCAGATTCACGATGCCGCCGCTCTCCGCCGGCGTCGTGCGCGTGACGCCCTGATTTCCAACCCCGACACTTCTCACGGTGCGGCGCTGACGTACGACGATGCGGACTCGACCGGGCCGCCCACGTACCTGGGGTAGTTCGGATACGAGCAGAGGGGCAGACTGCGGTCTTTCGATGTCACCACGGCAGTCTTGGGCGGAGCCTGGTTCTTCTCCACCCATGCCATGAGCATGCCCATCTTGTCGAACTGGGCTGGTATTGGGGCGACGGCAATCGTCTGCCCATCCCCGTTGACGCTGTGGCTGACGCCGGTCAGGCCATGGCCGGTCTGGGGAATGACGAAGAAGCGGGCAAAGGCATCCACCCGATCCTGCCCCATCTTGTCGATCACCGACTGGAAGTAGTCCAGTTGGGCCCCCGGGGAGGCCAACGTGTCGTTGGTGCCGATGGTCACGATCATCTTGCCGCCGTGCTGGTGGAACGCCGAAAGGTCCGGATTGGTCGAGTCGAGCCATTCGGAGATCTGCCGGCGGCGCTGGTCCAAGGGACCGCCTTCCACATAGTCGAGCGGGTTGGCGGCGAGATTCTGCATCAGGAACGCGGTGACGCCCAGCGATCCCAGATGCGAGTGCACGCGTGCGTTGTCGCCGGCGCCTTGTTGTCCGCGGAATCGAACCGATTCGATCAGTCCGGCGCCTGCGACGTCCGTATTCGGCAGCCACATTCCGAATGTTTGAACGCCGTTGGCGAGGGGCGTGGCAAACTTGTACCGGCTGTAGACCAACTGGAGCGTTTCGATTTGGCCCTCGGTGAGCCTGGCAGACGCGGACCTGTCCTCGGGGTCGGGATCCACGCCGTTCGGAGCACGCAGCGCGGCCCAGGGATCGGCGGGTCCGATTCCGTCGGTGACATCGAAGATCGCGCGTGCCGCCATATAGTTGTTGATGATGCCATCCGCCAATCCGTCCAGCTTGTCGCACCGGCGGATGAATTCCGCGCGGATCGCAGCGGCCTTTGCCGGCGTGACCCACTTCGCCAAGGGCTTTTCCTGTATCCGGATCAGCTCCGGCGCGAGCATTAGAGACGAGAAGCTCAGGATGGGGACGTCCGCAAGGATGCCGTCGTAATCGGCGGGATAGCGCTGCGCCACCGTGAGCGCCTCGCGCCCGCCCTGCGAACCTCCGCGGTAGTAGTTGAACCGGGGACGC